>CAJYIG010000153.1 GCA_913774725.1 uncultured Curtobacterium sp.
CGCCCTCGTGCACGATGCGGAGGACGCGCGCGACGTTGCCGGGCGTGGTCGTGGCCGGTCGGGCCATGGGTCCTCCTGTCGGTGGGGGTGGTGGTGGGCGGTCGGGCCCGAGTCTCGGGGCCAGCGACGTTCCTCGCGCTGATCAGGCCGAGGAACGTCGCTGGGTCCGAGTCTCGCGCACGCGCGGGGCCGCTCAGCGCGAGCGGGAGAACGCGGCGTCGAAGGCGGCGTCGGGCGGCGCGATCGTGCCGAGCCGGCGGACGAACGCCAGCGCCTCGGGGCCGCCGACGAGCCGGTCCATGCCGGCGTCCTCCCACTCGACGCTCGTCGGGCCGTCGTACCCGATGTGGTTCAGCACGCGGAACACGCGCTCCCACGGCACGTCCCCGTGCCCGGCGGACACGAAGTCCCATCCGCGGCGGGGATCGCCCCACGGCAGGTGCGACCCGAGTCGGCCGTTCCGCCCGTCGAGCTGCTTCACCGACTCCTTGCAGTGCACGTGGTACACCCGGTCGGCGAAGTCGAGCAGGAACGCGGCGGGGTCGAGGTCCTGCCAGACGAAGTGCGACGGGTCGAAGTTGAAGCCGAACGACGGCCGGTCCGCGAACACGTCGAGTGCTCGACGAGCGGTCCAGTAGTCGTAGGCGATCTCGGACGGGTGCACTTCGAGCGCGAAGCGGACGCCGACCTCCTCGAACACGTCGAGGATCGGCGACCAGCGGTCGTGGAAGTCCTGGTACCCGGCGTCGATCATGCTCGCCGGGACCGGCGGGAACCCGGCGACGGTCTTCCAGATCGACGACCCGGAGAAGCCCGTCACGGTGTCGACGCCGAGGGCCCTGGCCGCCCGCGCGGTCCACTGCAGCTCCTCGGCCGCCCGCTGCCGGACGCCCTCGGGATCGCCGTCACCCCACACGTGCGGCGCGAGGATGTCCTCGTGCCGCTGGTCGATCGGGTCGTCGCACACGGCCTGGCCGGTCAGGTGGTTCGCGATCGTCCAGACCTGCAGCCCGTTCCGTTCGAGGACGGCCTTCCGGTCCGCCACGTACTCCGGGTCCGTGGCGGCGCGGCGCACGTCCAGGTGGTCGCCCCAGCAGGCGATCTCCAGGCCGTCGTAGCCCCACTCGCCCGCCAGGCGTGCGACCTCCTCGAAGGGCAGGTCCGCCCACTGCCCGGTGAACAGGGTCACCGGCCTGGTCGACCGGGCACCGCCGTCCGGCCTGGAGGCGCTGCTCACCTCGGTCCCGCCGGTTCCGTCCGTCGTCGTCATCGTCGTCGTCCTTCCTCGCCTGTCGTGTCTCGTCCCGCGTCGTGCTGCTGCCGGGCCGGGTTGCTGCCGGGTCGTGCTGCTGCCGACTCGCGCTGCTGCCGAGTCTGGCTCACCAGGACCCGGGTGTGGCACCCGCCGGGACGGTGTCGGGCCGCTCGACCCGCGACCGGACCTCGACCACCGTGTGCTCACGGGCCGCGGTCGACACCGCCTCCATCACCTCGAGCACGTGGAACGCGAGCTCCCCGGACGCGCGGTGCGGACGGTCGGTCGCGATCGCGTGCGCCATGTCGGCGAGGCCGTACCCGCGCCCGGCGTCGGCGTACCCGGCGCCCGTCGGCAGGTCCCGCCACTCGCGGGTGGCGGCGTCGGCGACGGACACCGTGTCGGAGAACCGGTTCGGGTCGGGGACGCCGAGCGTGCCCGCGGTGCCGTACACCTCGAACAGCGGCGCACGGGTCGCCCAGACCTCGAACGACACCGTCACCGTGGAGACGACGCCGTCCGCGTGCTCGAGGACGGCGACCACGTGCGTGTCGATGTCCACCCGGAGCGGGGTGCCCGCCGCCGGCCCCGTCGCGATGGTGCGCGCACGGTCCGACCGGGTCGAGGAACCGCTGACCCGGACGACCGGACCGAAGAACGACACGAGGCTCGTCAGGTAGTACGGCCCCATGTCGAGCAGCGGGCCGCCGCCCGGCTGGTAGTAGAACGCGGGAGCCGGGTGCCAGAGTTCGTGCCCGGGTGCCGACCACGACACCGCGGCCCCGACCGGGGTGCCGATCGCGCCGCTGTCGAGCGCCTGGCGGGCGGTCTGGATCCCGGTCCCGAGCACGGTGTCCGGCGCGCTGCCGATCCGCAGGCCCGCGCGGCGGGCGAGGTCGAGCACGGGCTGCGCCTCGGCCGTCGACATCGCCAGCGGCTTCTCGCCGTAGACGTGCTTGCCGGCCTCGAGCGCCCGCGTGGCGATCTCGGCGTGCGCGGCCGGGATCGTCAGGTTGAGCACGACGTCGACGTCGTCCGCCGCGATGAGCTCGTCGACGCTCGTCCCCCGCACGCCCTGGGTCTCGCCCACGGCACGCGCCCGGTCGACGTCGATGTCCGCGACGGCGGTGAGCTCGAGCCCGGGCAGCGCCGGGAAGTGCTCGAAGTACTGCTGGCTGATGACGCCGACGCCGACGACCCCCACCCGCAACGGTCGGTCGTTCACCGGGCTGCCCACAGGAGTCCCCTCTCGATGATCGTGCGGAGCGGCTGCGACTCGACGACCTCGAGCCGGTGCCCGGGTGCCGAGACGAACACGCGCCCCTGCCCCCACTGCCGGGTCCAGATCGCGGGCGCGGTGACCGGGCGGTTCCAGGCGTCGAAGTCCCGGGCCTCCTGCGTGGTCGTCGCCAGCACGTCGTTGTACTCGTCGGAGAGCACCCAGTACTGCTCGGTCACGAGGTCGAAGTCCTCGACGCCCTGCGTGATCGGGTGCTCGTGCCCCGCGTCGGTGATGTGCACCGTGTACGGGATGTAGTTGTCGGACTGCTCGCCGGTGCGCTCCGACGGGTGCTTGCCCGCGTGGTGCGCGAACTGCCCGCCGATCATGTGCAGGTAGTCGGCGGTGTTCCGGAAGGCGTCCGCGATCCCGCCGTGCCACCCGGCGAGCCCGGCGCCGCCGAGCACCGCCCGTTGCAGTCCGGCGAACTCGTCGTCCGCGATGGTCGACATCGTGACGATCTGCACGATCAGGTCGACGTCGGCCATCGCGGCTTCGTCGGCGTAGACGGCGGTGCCCGCCTCGACGCGCACGTCGAAGCCGTTGTCGCGCAGGAACGGGACGAACAGGTCGGTGGTCTCGACGGGCATGTGTCCGTCCCACCCGCCCCGGACGACCAGGGCCTTCTTCTCGGCGGCCATCAGATCGCCGTCCAGGCGCTGCCGTCGGCCGCACTGCGCTCGACCGCGTCGAGGACCCGCTGCACGTGGAGGCCATCCGCGAACGACGGCTGCGGGTCGGTGCCCGCGACGATCGCCCGCACGAAGTCGGTGACCTGGTGGCTGAAGGTGTGCTCGTAGCCGATGAGGTGCCCGGTCGGCCACCACGCAGCCATCCACGGGTGCTCCGGCTCGGTGACGAGGATGCGCCGGAAGCCCTGCTCCCCCGCGGGCGCCGACGACTCGTACAGGCGCAGCTCGTTCATCGACTCGAGGTCGAACTGGATCGCACCCTCGGACCCGCTGACCTCGAGCGTCAGCCCGTTCTTCCGGCCGGTCGCGTAGCGCGTGGCCTCGAAGGTGCTGATCGCACCCTCGGCAGCGCCGCCGGTCAGCCGACCGAGGAAGAACGCGGCGTCGTCGACGGTGACCTGCCCGCGCTCGCTCGACGCGGTGCCGGAGAGTCCGACGCCCTCGGCCATGAGCGGGCGCTCGTGCACGAAGGTCTCGAGCGTGCCGGACACGGTCGAGAGCTGTGCGCCCGTGACGTGCTCGACGAGGTCGATCGCGTGCGCGCCGATGTCGCCGAGCGAGCCGGAGCCGGCGAGCGCCTTGTCCAGGCGCCACGTCATCGGTCCGTCCTCGTCGGCCAACCAGTCCTGCAGGTAGAGCGCGCGGACCTGGCGGACCGTCCCGATCCTCCCGTCCGCGACCAGCTGCCGGGCGAACGCGACGGCGGGGACGCGGCGGTAGCTGAAGCCGACCATCGCGCGGACGCCGCGCTCGGCGGCGGCGGTCGCCGCAGCGGTCATCGCCTCGGCCTCGTCCACGGTGTTGGCGAGCGGCTTCTCGCACAGGACGTGCTTGCCGGCCTCCAGTGCGGCGATCGCGACCTCGACGTGCGAGGACCCGGGCGACACGATGTCGACGACGTCGATGTCGTGGTCCGCCACCACCTGCCGCCAGTCGGTCGACGCGGCCTGCCAGCCGTACTGTCGGCGCGCCGCCTCGGTGCGCTCGGCGTCACGGCCGACGACCACGGCCATCTCGGGCTCCACGCCGAGGTCGAAGAACCGCGGGGCGGTCCGCCACGCCTGGGAGTGCGCCGCTCCCATGAAGCCGTGCCCGACCATGGCGACGCGCAGTCGTCCCGGTCCGTGTCCGTCCTGTGCCATCCACTCGCTCCTTTGCGATCCGGTGTTGCCAGGATCCACCCTACCGCTTATGTTGGGCGCGGCAACATTTTGTTTCGACGACGAACGGTGATCCACCATGGCAACGACGCCCACCCGCGACGACAAGTTCTCCTTCGGTCTCTGGACCATCGGCTACAACGGCTCCGACCCGTTCGGCGGCCCGACCCGTCCCGCGCTGGACGTGGTCGAGGCGGTCGAGAAGCTCGACGAGCTCGGCGCCTACGGCCTGACCTTCCACGACGACGACCTGTTCGCGTTCGGCTCGACCGACGCCGAGCGCCAGGCGCAGATCGACCGCCTCAAGGGTGCGCTCGACTCCACCGGCATCATCGTGCCGATGGTCACGACGAACCTGTTCTCGGCGCCCGTCTTCAAGGACGGCGGCTTCACCTCGAACGACCGCGCCGTCCGTCGCTTCGCGCTCCGCAAGGTGCTCCGCAACCTCGACCTGGCCGCCGAGCTCGGTGCGAAGACATTCGTCATGTGGGGTGGCCGCGAGGGCTCGGAGTACGACTCCGCGAAGGACGTGCAGGCCGCGCTCGAGCGCTACCGCGAGGCCGTCAACCTGCTCGCCCAGTACGTCACCGACAAGGGCTACGACATCCGCTTCGCCATCGAGCCGAAGCCGAACGAGCCCCGCGGCGACATCCTCCTGCCGACCCTCGGCCACGCGATCGCCTTCACCGAGACGCTCGAGCGTCCGGAGCTGTTCGGCATCAACCCCGAGGTCGGCCACGAGCAGATGGCGGGCCTGAACTTCACGGCCGGCATCGCCCAGGCGCTCTACCAGGGCAAGCTCTTCCACATCGACCTCAACGGCCAGCGCGGCATCAAGTACGACCAGGACCTGGTGTTCGGCCACGGCGACCTGCAGAACGCCTTCTCGCTCGTCGACCTGCTCGAGCACGGCGCCCCGCAGGGTGGCCCGGCGTACGACGGCCCCCGTCACTTCGACTACAAGCCGAGCCGCACCGAGGACATCACCGGCGTCTGGGACTCGGCGCAGGCGAACATGCGCATGTACCTGCTCCTCAAGGAGCGCGCGCAGGCGTTCCGCGCCGACCCCGAGGTGCAGGAGGCCCTGTCCGCCGCCAAGGTCGACGAGCTGAGCACCCCGACGCTGAACAGCGGCGAGTCGTACGACGACTTCCTCGCCGATCGCTCGGCGTACGAGGACTTCGACGCCGACGCGTACTTCGGCGGCAAGGGCTTCGGCTTCGTGCGCCTGCAGCAGCTCGCGATCGAACACCTCATGGGCGCGCGGAATTGAAGGCAGACGCGCCAGCGGCTGCATTCCGCGCGCTGAGGCGGCCTGCCGCCGAAGGGGCTGACGTCGTCGAGCGTCAGCTCGTCGCGGGCGTCGACTCGTCGACGCAGTCCTGCAAGGTCACCATCCGTGACGCGTCGACCGGCGCGGTCGTCCGGGAGGGCCGAACGGCCCACCCGGACGGCACGTCCGTCGACCCCCGCCACTGGTGGGACGCGCTCGGCTCGGCGATCGCGGACGCCGGCGGGCTCGACGACGTCGCCGCCGTCGCGGTCGCCGGGCAGCAGCACGGCATGGTCGCGCTCGACGCCGACGGTCGCGTGGTCCGCGACGCGCTCCTGTGGAACGACGTCCGCAGCGCCGACGCGGCCGCGCAGATGGTCGAGGAGCTCGGCCGGGAGGCATGGGTCGCCCGCACGGGTCTGGTCCCGGTGGCGTCGTTCACCGGCACCAAGCTGCGGTGGCTCCGCGACGCCGAGCCCGAGAACGCGGCACGCGTCGCCGCCGTCGCACTCCCCCACGACTGGCTGTCGTGGCGACTGCGCGGGTACGGCCCGGCGGACGAGAGCCCGCTCGGCCCCGACCTCGACGCCCTGGCGACGGACGGCTCGGACGCCAGCGGTACCGGCTACTGGGACCCGGTGCGCCGGGAGTACGACGCGGAGCTGTTCGAGGCCGCGCTCGGTCGTCGCGCACGGGTCGCTGGGAACCAGGTTCCGGACGAGGAACCACGGCAGAGCGCGGTGCAGCGTCCGGAACCTGGTTCCGCGGGCTCCTCGGACGCGGTCGTGGTGCCGCGGGTCGTGGCCCCGGACGAGGCGATGGGCGCGCTCGAGGGCGACGTCGAGCTGCCCGGCGGTGCCGTCGCTCGTGCCGGACTCGTCGTCGGGCCGGGGCTCGGCGACAACGCCGGCGCGGCACTCGGCCTCGGGCTCGGCCCGGGCGACGTCGCGGTGTCCCTCGGTACCAGCGGGACGGTCTTCGGCGTCACCGACACCGAGGTGACGGACCCGAGCGGGACCGTGGCGGGCTTCGCCGACGGGACCGGGTCGCGCCTCCCGATCGTCACCACGCTCAACGCGGCCCGCGTGCTCGAGGTGATCGGCGGACTCCTCTCCGTCGACCACGGCGAGCTCGGCGAGCTCGCGCTGCAGGCGCCGGCGGGGGCGGACGGGCTCGTGCTCGTGCCGTACTTCGTCGGCGAGCGCACGCCGAACCGGCCGGACGCGACCGCCTCGCTCGTGGGCATGACGCCCGCGACGACGGACCGGGCACACCTGGCCCGCGCCGCCGTCGAGGGCATGCTCTGCGCCCTGGCCGACGGGCTCGCCGCGGTCGAGGACACCGGCGTGCACGTGTCGCGGCTGCTGCTCATCGGTGGCGCGGCGCGGAACGAGGCCGTCCGGGCCGTCGCCGCGCAGGTGTTCGGCCGCGACGTGTCGATCCCGGAGCCCGGCGAGTACGTCGCCTCGGGTGCCGCGCGACAGGCCGCGTGGGTGCTGACCGGGAGCCTGCCGTCGTGGGAGGTCTCCGCGACGGTCGTGCCCGCGGACCCGCACCCCGAGGTGCTCGAGCAGTACCGCGCCGCCGCCCGCCAGTAGGACGAACCGCTCGTAGGAAGACGAATCGCGCGTAGGGTGCAGGAAGAACCGGCACCCAACGAGCGGTTCGACAGCCCACGCGCGGAACAGCCCACGTCTCCCATCCCGGAAGGACCCCATGCCGCTCACCGACCTGCCCCTCGACCAGCTCCGCGCGTACCGCCCGACGGTCCGGCAGCCCGACGACCTCGACGCGTTCTGGGCGGACACGATCGCCGAGGCTCGGGCGGCCGGCGCCGAGACCGAGCCCGTGCTCGCCCCCGCCACCACGCCGGTCACCGCGCTCGACGTGCAGGACCTGACGTTCCCGGGCTTCGCCGGCGACCCGGTCCGTGCCTGGGTCTCGCGTCCGGTCGGCGCGACGGGTGACCTGCCCGCCGTCGTCGAGTTCATCGGGTACGGCGGCGGCCGGGGCCTGCCGGGCGAGCGGGTGTCGTGGGCCCTCGCCGGGTACGTGCACGTCGTGATGGACACCCGCGGGCAGGGCAGCGGCTGGGGTTCCGGCGGCGACACCCCGGACCCGCACGGCTCCGGCCCGAACGGCGGCGGGTGGATGGCGAGCGGCGTCGCCTCGCCCGCCGAGCACTACTACCGCCGCGTCTACACGGACGCCGTCCGGCTCGTCGACGCGGTCCGAGCGCTGCCCGGCGTCGACCGGGACCGCATCGCGCTGACCGGCGGCAGCCAGGGCGGGGGCATCGCGATCGCCGCTGCCGCCCTGGTCGAGGCGCACACCGCACCGCTCGTCGCCGTGATGCCCGACGTGGCGTTCCTGTCCGACTGGGAGCACGGCACCGACGTCGCCGTGGGCGGCCCCTACCGCGAGCTCGCCCAGTACCTGGCCGTGCACCGGGACGCGGTCGACACCGTGTGGGACACCACGGCCTACTTCGACGGCGTGAACCTGGCCGAGCGGATCACGGCCCCCGCGCTGTTCTCCGTCGCGCTCATGGACGACGTGGTGCCCCCGCGCACGACCTTCGCGGCGTACAACGCGCTCGCCTCGGCGGACAAGCACATCGAGGTCTACCCGTACAACGGCCACGAGGGCGGCGGCCACCGGCACTGGGAACGGCAGGCGGCGTTCCTGGCCGAGCGGCTGATCTAGGGGCTTACCTTGTTAACTTTATCAAGCCACAGATGGTCTTGATAAAGTTAACGTATGCGCTCCCCGGTCACGAACCCGTTCCAGCCCGGTTCCGACATCGTCCCCGATGTGTGGGCCGGACGGGTCGAGCAGCTCTCCGACTGGCGTGACGTCGTCCGTCCACGTCGGCACGTCGGCCTCTACGAGACCGGGCGGACGATCCTCGGCGAGCCGGGGACGGGCAAGTCCAGTCTCGTTCGTCGGATCGCCCGTCACGCCATCGATGCCGGTGACTGGGTCACACCGCAGCTCCGGATGCCCGCGGGAGCCGATCCGCTCCGCATCGTCGCTGCGGCGCTCCTCCGTCTCGCGGACTCCGCCGGACTCCGGTCCTCGGCGCGGCAAGGCCTGCTCGACCTCTTCGCGCGGGTCGAGCAGCTCGCCGTCTCGGGGTTCTCGGTCACCGTCCGCCAGGGTCAGGGCCCGGAGGCGTTCACCAGTCTCTTCGAGCTGCTCGTCGAGATCGGGCAGGCAGCGATCGAGCAGGACAAGGTCGTCCTCGTCCACATCGACGAGGTGCAGAACATCTCGGACGAGGCGGCCCTCTCGCAGCTGCTCATCGCGCTCGGCGACGCCCTCGCCCACCAGGTCGACGTCGTCGCGCCCGGTGGGGTGGTGATCGAACGCTTCCTCCCGATCGCGGTCTACCTGACCGGGCTGCCCGACTTCGAGGACATGGCCGGGGCGCGGAAGGGCGCCACCTTCGCCAGGCGCTTCCGCACCGTCACCCTCACCTCCATCGACGAGCCCGACCTCGCCCAGGCGCTCCAGCCGTTCGTGATCGACGGGTGGACGACACCGGCCGCAGACGGGTCGACCGAGCTCGTCCACATGACACCGGACGCGGTCCGCGCCCTCATCGCGCTGTGCTGCGGTGAACCGTTCCTCTTCCAGCTCGCGGGCCAGCGGGCGTGGAACGCAAGCACCTCCCCGGTGATCACGGACGACGACGTCCGGAGCGGCTGGCAGGGTGCAGAGGGCGAGGCCTCCGCTCACGTCGAGCGCATCCTCAACCGGTTGCCGTCGCGGGAGCGGGAGTTCGTGGAGGCGATGGCCGCACTCGATCCCTCGGAACGGACACTGACCACCATCGCCGAACGGATGGGCCTGCCGTCGGCCGCGAACGTCGGCCCGTTCTCGCAGCGGTTGGACACGGTGCGGGGCATCATCATCCGCGGCAAGCCCTACTCGTTCCGCAACCGTGCCGTCGAGGCCTACCTGTCCACGGACTGGCCGCACGTGCGCTGATCCGCGACGGCCGCCGGAACGCCGCGACGCGCACTGCACCACGGATTCCCGGCGGTGAGGCGCAGACTGGCTCTCGCATGCGTACCGATCCCCGAACACCCACCGCTACTGCGACCGCGCAGCACGGCGCCGTCGTCGACGACGCGGTCGAGCTGTTCGAGGGCGTCTACAGCAGTCACGACATCAACGTCGGGCAACCGGTGTCCGACGGGTTCTCCTACCGCTACCGCGCGGTCGGCGACGACCGGGTCACCATCGCGACGTCGGCGGTCGCCGCGCACCGGTGGGGCACGATCAACCCCGGACGGCAGTACACCCTGGCCTGGGCCACCGGACCGGGCATGGTGCTCGACGCCGACCGCCGCGACCCGATCACGATGCACCCGAACGTCCCCGTCACGTACCCGGTGGGGCGCCCCTTCGTGTTCGACGCCGCGCCGGCGGTCCAGCACGTGGTCCGCTTCGACGCCGACTTCCTCGAGTCGGTCTCGGGCGCGCTCCGCGGTGACCTCCCCGGCCCGCTCGACCTCCGGACGACCGCCGACCAGGCCGCCCTGCCCGCGCTGCGCCGCACGATCGCCGGTGCCGCGGCGACGCTGTGGGACCCGTCCGCCCTGCCGTCCGTCCGGGACACGCAGCACCGGAGGATCGCCGAGGCCGTCCTCGCGGCCTTCGACCAGACCCCGCCGTCGGGCGTCGCGGCGGCCGGGCACGGAGCGGTCCGGGCCGCCCAGGAGTGGATCGCCGCGAACGCCCACCGCCCGCTGACGACCGCCGACGTCTGCCGCGTGACCGGTCTCAGTGCCAGGGGCCTGCAGGCGGCCTTCCACCGGGCGGGTGCGACGAGCCCGATGCAGTTCCTGCGCGACGTCCGCCTGCACCGCATCCGCACCGCGCTCGAGGCCGCGGACCCGACGTCCACCACGGTCGCCGAGGTCGCGAGAGCGTGGGGTTTCGCCCACCTCGGCCGGTTCGCGGGCACCTACGCCGGCGTCTTCGGCGAGCGCCCCTCGACCACCCTGCAGCGACGCGTGACGCGGCCGACGGGTCAGTCCCCGAGCAGCGCTCCGACGGCGTCCACCACGACCTGACGGCGACGCTGCGGCACCACCGCGGCGACCGAGGAGGCGGCCTCCGGCGGGAGCGTCGGCCAGACCCGGGCGAGCTGGACGACGAGTCCGTACAGCACCGCGGGACGGAAGCGTCGCGGGAGCACCCCGGCGCGCTGGGCCCGCTCGATCTCGGCGACCGCGTCGGCGTACTGCTCGGCGAGCGCCTCGACCGGCACGTCCGGCCGCTCGAGTCGGTGCCAGGTCGCGAGACGTTCCACCCACGGACGCTCGACGAGGACGTCGTGCAGGCGCCCGGCCCACGCGGCGAGGTCGGCGGTGTCGAGCGGCGCAGCGTCGTGCACCGCCGTCAGCTCGCTCGTCAGCAGTGCGTCGAAGAGCCCGTCCTTCCCGCCGAAGTAGTGGAAGACCTGCGCCTTGTTGCTGCCGACCTCGGCCGCGAGGCGCTCGACCCGCGCCCCGGCCAGCCCGTGGGCGGCGAACTCGTCGCGTGCGGCGGCGAGCAGGGTCGCGCGCATCGCGTCGGCAGCGGGGGGCGTGAAGCGGGCCATGCCGGACACGGTACCGACCCACGGTGCGGTCCCGACGACGACTCGGCGATCCGGGACGGACGGGAGGCCCGTGGCGGCGTCGCCACGGGCCTCCCCTCCGCCTCGTGCTCGGGTCGGCTACTCCGCCGTCTCGTCGTCCTCTTCGGGGTTGAAGTGCGAGTCGTCCCCGGCGAAGCCGGCGGCGACGCCCTCGGGGTGCGCGGGGATGGTGCCGTCCTCGCCGAGGCCGTCGGGCTTCTCGGTGCCCTCGGGGTCGTTGGTGGTGTCGCGCGGGTCGTGTGCGTCGGACATGGCGTGCTCCTTCACGGTGTGAGGAGGGCCACGGTACCCACGCTCCCCCGGGGTTCCCGGGACGGTGTCGGATCCCGGACCTCCCGGTGCGGTCACCGGCCGTGTAGCCTCACGACCACCGAGACCAGGAGGGGTGTCATGGGGGAACAGGACCGCGACCGACCGTGGGGCGACGACGCGTTCGAGCACCCGCGGAAGCGGGGCTGGTTCGCGACGGCCGTGCGCATCGTGACGCGCTCCGTCACCGCCGTGGGTGCAGCGCGGAACGGCGGGCAGGCACCGCGGCAGCTGCCGCTCGACCCGC
>CAJYIG010000154.1 GCA_913774725.1 uncultured Curtobacterium sp.
GCTGCATCGAGCTCGTCATGGCCGTGCTGCTCGTCGTGTCGTCGCTCGGCCCCCACCGCGTCATCCTGGCGCGAGGCGGCCGCTGGCGTCCCGTCGCCGTGGTGCCCAAGCCGACGGGTCGGTCATGCCGGCGGCGTCGTCCCCGCTCCCTCGGTGTCGTCTGCACCTGCCGGACCGGTACCGGCCTGGTCGAGGTTCTCGTGCGGGTCGCCCATGTCGCCGGTCGCCGTGCCTGCCGGGGACAGTCCGAAGTGCTTGCGGACGGCGTTCACCTCGGTGACGGACAACGTGTTCCCGGCTCCGGCCGAGGGAGCGTCCTTGATCGCGCTCTTCGCGTACCCGACGTGCAGGTCGGTGCCGTCGAACGTCGCGTCCTCGATCGGGACGAGGGTGGCGTGCCCCCCGAGGAGTCCCGTCGCGACGCTGACGAACGCAGCACTGCCGTCCTCGTCCGAGGGGAACACCTGCACGACCTTGCCGACCGAGGCGCCGTCGCGATCCCGAACGGTGACGCCCTCGATGTCGTGGATCTGGCTCTTGGTGATCATGGGCGTAGTCAACGCTCCACGCCTGACGCTTCGCGCCGGAGCTGCCGTCGCCGGTGACCGCCTGGCGAGGTGACCCGCCCGTCGGCGCCGAGCCGCGCCTCCAGATCGGACTGGAGGCGCGCACCCAGCGGACGCGACGGCGCGCGTCCGTCAGGTGGTCAGCGCACCAGGCTGGCGCTCACCTCCGCGAGTTCGTTGCGGACGATCGCCGCACCCGCGGAGAGAGCGCCGAGCTTGCCGAGTGCGGCGCTGCGCGCCAGCGGCGCCATGCCGCAGTTCGTGCTCGGGATGAGCTTGTCGGCGTCGACGTGGTCGAGTGCGCGGCGGAGGACCGCGGCGACCTCCTCCGGCGTCTCGACCTGCTCGGTGGCGACGTCGATCGCGCCGAGCATGACCTTCTTGCCGCGGATGAGCTCGACGAGGTCGAGCGGGACGTGGGAGTGGATGCACTCGAGCGAGACGATGTCGATCGAGGACTGCTGCAGGAGCGGGAAGGACTGCTCGTACTGCCGCCACTCGGCGCCGAGGGTCTCCTTCCACCTGTTGTTCGCCTCGATGCCGTAGCCGTAACAGATGTGCACGGCGGTCTCGGCGGTGAGGCCCTCGGCGGCGCGTTCGAGTGCGGCGACGCCCCAGTCCTGCACCTCGTCGTGGAAGACGGTGAAGGCCGGCTCGTCGAACTGGATGACGTCGACGCCGGCGTCTTGCAGCTCGCGTGCCTCTTGGTTGAGGATCGTCGCGAACTCCCACGCCAGCTTCTCGCGGCTCTTGTAGTGCTGGTCGGAGAGGGTGTCGATCATCGTCATCGGGCCGGGGAGCGCCCACTTGATCGGCCGGTCGGTCTGCGCGCGGAGGAACCTGGCGTCCTCGACGAACACCGACTCCGGACGGCTGACGGCGCCGACGACGGTGGGCACCGCGGCGTCGTAGCGATCGCGGATGCGCACGGTCTCCTTGCGCTCCTGGTCGATGCCGTCGAGGTGCTCGATGAACGTCGTGACGAAGTGCTGGCGGGTCTGCTCGCCGTCGCTCACGATGTCGATGCCGTGGCGCTCCTGCTCGTGGACGGCGGAGCGGAGGGCGTCCTGCTTGCCCTCGACCAGCGCGTCACCCTCGAGCAGCCAGGGGGACCAGAGACGTTCGGGCTCGGCGAGCCAGGAGGGCTTCGGCAGGCTGCCGACGATCGAGGTGGGGAGGAGCGTGCTCATGCGCGTGGGGGTCCAGTCGGTCAGTGGGTGAGGGCAGCGGGGGCGGCCTGGTCGGCGGGGGCGGTCTGCTCGGCGAGCCAGCGGTCGAGGAAGTCGCGGTGCGGTGTGACGAGGTGCTCCTCGGTCCAGCGGCCCTGCGTGACGCCGAGACGGCTGCGCTCCTCGCGGTCGTACGCGATGCCGGTCGACGACCAGGCGTCGTGCTCGAGCGTCGGGCGGAACGTGGTCGGCGCGACGAGATCCGCGTTGTAGATCTCCGGGCGGTAGATCTTCTGGAACGTCTCCATGGTGGCGATCGTGCCGATCAGCTGGAGGTCCGAGTAGTCGTCCGCGACGTCGCCCCGCGAGTAGAAGGCGAGGGGCGCCTTGGACCCCTGCGGCATGAAGTACCGGACCTGCATGCCCATCCGCCCGAAGTAGTCGTCGGTGAGCGAGGCGTGCTCGTGTGCGTACTCCGCGCCGAGGACGGGGTGGACGACGCCGGTCTGCCGGTAGGTCTGGCTCGTCGAGACGCTGATGCAGACGACGGGTTCCGCGTCGAACTGCGCCCGGAAGGCGTCGGACCGCAGGAAGTGCTGGAACAGCCGCCCGTGCAGCTCCCCGAAGTCGGCGGGGAGCGCGGGCGCCGACGGCAGCCGGACGGCGAAGTCGTGATCGCGGAGGTACGACGAGAAGTTGTTGCCGACGATGCCCTGGTGGCGCTCGCCGGAGTGCTGGTCGACGATCGTGACGTCGAGCACCTCGATCAGGGGGAAGCGCTCGACCTGGCCGCGGTCCTCGAACTGCATCGTGACCGACACGATGTCGAGCTCGACGCGGTAGCGGTCGCCGCCCGGTTCCCCGGCGAGGTCGTTGCAGCGGCCGTCGATCAGCGCAAGGGCGCTCCGGAGGTTCTGCTGCCGGTGCTCGCCACGCGCCAGGTTCGCGAAGTTCGTCGTCAGGCGCGAGCTCTCGGCGGGGGAGTAGTCCTCATCGAAGCGCGTCCTGCTGATGCTGAAGGTGATGTCGTTCGCCATGGTCCGCAGTCCGGTCGTCGAGCGCCCGCGGGCACTGTGGGAAGGGTCCTCCGATCATGACGGGAGGCGCGGGTCATCAGGTAATACCGAGACGCTATGCAGTCGCATAGCCTGTTCCTATGGCTCGCGTCGCGAACGACATCACCCTGCAGCAGCTGCGGTACTTCATCGAGGTCGCGTCCGAGGGCTCGATCAGCGCGGCAGCGGACCTGCTCTACGTCTCGCAGCCGACCATGTCGGCCGCGATGAAGGACCTGGAGGCCCGTATCGGCCGGCCGCTCTTCACCCGCTCGGCGCGCGGGGTCGTGCTCACCGTGGACGGGGTCGAGTTCCTCGGGTACGCCCGGCAGGTCGTCGAGCAGGTCTCGCTGCTGGAACAGCGCTACGTCGGGCGCCAGGCCTCGCGCCGGCTCCTCGGTGTGTCCGCGCAGCACTACTCGTTCGCCGTCGAGGCCTTCGTCCGGATGGTCGAGGGTGCCGACGCCGACCAGTACGAGTTCTCGCTGCGCGAGACCCGCACGTGGGACATCATCGAGGATGTCCGGACGCTGCGGAGCGAGCTCGGGATCCTGTACCGCAACGACTTCAACCGGCAGGTCCTCGGCAAGCTGATGCGGGACGCAGGAGTGGTGTTCACGCCGCTGTTCGTCGCGCAGCCGCACATCTTCGTCGCCCGGCGGAACCCGTTGGCGTCCCAGGCACGGGCGACGCTCGACGCCCTCGCCGAGCTGCCGCGCCTGACGTTCGACCAGGGCGCGACCAACTCCTTCTACCTGGCCGAGGAGATCCTGTCGACCATGTCGAGCAAGCGGGAGATCCGGGTCTCGGACCGGGCGACGATCTTCAACCTGATGATCGGCCTCGGCGGGTACACGATCTCGACCGGGCTCATCAGCGACGACCTCGACCCGGAGATCGTCGCCATCCCGCTCGACGTCGACGAGCGGATCGAGATCGGGTGGATCGCGCACTCGTCGGTGCCCCTGACGGAGCAGGCGCAGGCGTACCTGGAGGAGCTGCGGGCGGTCGTCGTCAGCTACGGGGTCGAGCCGCTCGGGTGAGCGGGCGCTGGCGATGCGACCAGCGCGCCGCGGCACCTCCGCTGATCCAGCGGCCGGAGTCCGCCTTCCGTCGGTCGGGTGACGATCCCGGTGTGCGGCCGACGGGTACCGCGAACCGGGATCGTCACGGACACGAGGTGATCACGACGCCAAGGACGTGAGCAGTGCCGGACGGGAGGCGCGGTGCCGGTTGGCGGCGCGCCTCCCGTCCGGCTGCCGGTCGCGTACCGCGCTGGGCGCGCGTCGCCGCGGATGGCCCGTCTTCTCGTCTGACCACGTGACCGAGCGTCTCACCGGCCGGCACCGGCACGCGGAGCTGGCTGTGGAGCACGCGGAGCCCGACGACACCTGGGCCGAACCGGATGAGGAACCCCACTTCCAGCACACGTTCGCGCACTCGCACGGTGCACACCGAGGGCGATGGACCATTCACCGGGCGCGCAGCAGCCGCGGGATCTGCTTCCGGAACGGGAAGAACCCGCGCGATGCGTGCGGCCACGCCCTGCTGTCCCACGGACGTCGGACCGTCACCAGTGCGACGTCGTGTTCAGCGAGCACGGGCCGGAGTGTGTCGAGTCGTTCCTGCACGGGGCCCACCGGGGCGACCGGGACGAGAACGGTGTCGAGCCGCTCCTCGATCGCCCAGTCGACGACGGGTCCGGGCCCGCCGCCGAGCAGCGTCGCCGCGCGACCGTCGGCATCGACCGTTCGTGCGGCAGCGTCCGCTGCGGCGCCGGCGGTGAACTCCTCGACGAGCGGGGACACCGCCCCGGGGGAGCGCGACTCCGCGTCGGCGCTGACCGCGGTCGCCGTGAGCGACGGGGCCGCGCGACCGAGCGGCGCGAGCAGCGATACCGGCTCGAGGTCCTCCTCGTGCAGCAGCAGTCCCACGTGCGACCCGACCGCTGCGGCGACGTCCTCGGCAGGGGTGACGGGGGCCGCCGGTGGGAACGGTTCCTCGTCGAGTGGCCGTGCCGTCGTGGCGAGCCCCGTCGGCGCGAACCGTCCGTCGGTGTACCGCGCGATGTTCTCCGTCGTCGCCAGGTAGGTCTTGCCCCGGGTCTGCAGGCCGGCGACCCACCGCCAGGACAGGGTGTTCGACGCAGCGTCCCCGTCCAGCAGGTTCCGGTGGAAGAAGTCCGCACCGAGCTGCCACGGGAGGCCGAGCGTGAACACCCAGATGCTCGCGAACCACATCCGCACGTGGTTGTGCAGGTACCCGGTCTCGACCAGCTCGCGGGCCCAAGCGTCCATCGCCTCGATGCCGCTCCGGCCCGAGACCGCGTCGGTGCAGCCGGCCGGCAGGTCGTCGCCGAGCATCACGCGCACCTCGCGACGGTACCGTCGCCACACCTCGGGCCGCTGCTCGAGCCAGCCCTTCCAGTAGGTCCGCCAGAAGACCTCCTGCACGAACTTCTCGGCGGCCTGCGGGCTGTGGCGCTCGAGGATGGCGTCGACGACCTCCTGCTCCGTCACCAGCCGGTGCCGGATGTACGGGGACAGGCCGGAGACGTTCGTCCGCGACGGTCCCTGGTCGTGGTTGCGGTCGCGCCGGTAGTCCGCGCCGGCGTGCGGCACGAACTCGTGGAGGGCGTCGAGGCCGGCGTCGCGCGCGGGGATGAACACCGCGCCATCCTGCGCCCGGTCGCCCCGAGCGAGCCGAGAGCTCCCACTCCGGCGACCGTGCCCCGACGGCTGCGACGAGGCGTTGCACCACCATCACTTTGCGTGCATACTCGATACCGTACGGCGTTAGGTTTTCAGTCGGGAAGCCCGCGTCGTGCCCCGATGCTCAACGATGAGAGGAACCGGCAGTGACGACGACGAGCGGATCCGCGGCGGGCATGCCATCAGGCATGACCACGTCCACAGCGACCTCGAGAGGCCGGTTCGGCTTCCCCGAGCCGACGCAGCCAGCGAAGCGGAGCTACGTGTTCTGGCTGCTCGCGGCGCAGCTGGTGTTCTTCGTCGCGCTGCTCGGACCGGCGATCGTCGGCATCGGCATCAAGATCCAGTCGCTCGTCGCCGCCGGTGTGATCTCGGCGGACGGTGCCACCGGCGCCGCAGCGGTGCTCGGCGGCTTCGGAGCGCTCTTCGCCACCGTCGCGAACGTCGTGTTCGGCCGACTCTCCGACCGGACCACCAGCCGCTTCGGCCGCCGTCGCATCTGGATCGTGGCCGGGACCGTCATCATGACGGGAGCGTTCCTGATCATGGCGCTCGCCCCGTCGCTCCTGGTGGCCACCGTCGGCTGGTCGCTGGCGCAGCTCGGAGCCAACATGGCCCTCGCCCCGTTCATCACGACGATCGCCGACCAGGTGCCGAGCTTCCAGCGCGGCAAGATCACCGCCGCGATCGGCATCATGCAGAACGTCGGCATCCTCGGCGGCACCTACGTGGCGCAGGCGTTCACCGACCAGCTCGTCGTGATGTTCGTCGGTCCGGCGGTCCTGGCGATCGTCGTGATGGTCGTCTTCGCGGTCGTCCTGCCCGACCGTCAGCTGCCCGAGGCCCCGCCGCGAGCGTCCTTCCGCGACTGGGTCGAGACCTTCTGGGTCAGCCCGCGCCAGCACCCCGACTACGCACTCGCCTGGTGGTCGCGCTTCCTCATCACGTTCGCCAGCTTCGGCTTCACCACCTTCCGGTTCTTCTACCTGCTGAACCACGTCGGGGTGAAGGAAGCGGACATCCCCGCCGTCATCTCGACCAGCGTGCTGATCTACACGGTCGGGCTCATCGCGGCGAGCTACCTGGCGGGCTGGCTCTCCGACCGCCTGGGTCGGCGCAAGGTCTTCGTCTGGAGCTCCACCGCCCTGTTCGCGGTCGGTACCTTCGCACTGATCTTCGTCCAGGACGTCCCGACGTTCTTCATCCTCGAGGCCCTGCTCGGCATCGCGTACGGCTTCTACGTCGGCGTCGATCTCGCCCTCGTCGTCGACGTCCTGCCGAACCCGGACGACTCCGGGAAGGACCTCGGCGTGTTCAACATCGCCAACGCCCTGCCGCAGACGATCGCCCCCCTCATCGGTGGTGTGCTCGTGTACGTCAGCGACCCGGGCGGCAACAACTACGCGCTGTGGTTCTCGGTCTGCGCGGTCGCGGCCGTCATCGGCGCGCTGGCGATCTTCCCGATCAAGAAGGTCCGCTGAGGCGCGCTCCCGGAGGGGCCCGACGGACGGGAGGTGTGCCAGGCGGATCAGTGCGGCCCGGGCTGGTGCGCCTCCCGTCGGGCGGGTGATCGCGGTCAGAGCCCGACGCTGCCCTGCGAGATCCCGCCGTCGATGGTGACGGTGGTGCTCGTCATGTAGGCGGCCTTGCCCGACGCCAGGAACACGACGACCTCGGCGATCTCGTGCGGCTTCGCCGGGCGCCCGAGCGGGATCGCGTCGTCGAGCTGTCGCAGCTTGTCGGGGTCGGAGGTCGTCGCCGTGTTGATCGGGGTGTCGACCGCGCCGGGAGCGATGTTCACGATCCGGACCCCGTGCGGTCCGAGCTCCACGCCGCCGCTCCGGGCGAGCATCCGCATCCCGCCCTTCGAGACGCAGTACGCCAGGTTGCCGGGCATCGGCCAGTCCTCGTGCACGCTCGAGATGTTCAGCACCAGGCCGCCGTTCCCCTGCGCGATGAACTGCTTCGCTGCCGCCTGGGTACCGAAGAACGCGCTCTTCATGTTCACGGCCATGACCTTGTCGTAGCCGTCCTCGGTCTCCTCGAGCAGCGACTTGCGGTCCTCGATCCCGGCGTTGTTGACGAGGACGTCGAGCGAGCCGAACGCGTCGACGGCCTTCTGCACCATCGCGTGCAGGTCGGACGCGCTCGTGATGTCGGCGTCGACCCCCACCGCGTGCCCGCCGGCCTCCTCGATGCGGTGGATCAGCGAGTCCGTCGCCTCGGGGTGCGCGACGTAGTCGATGACGATGTTCGCGCCCTCGGCGGCCGCGGCGAGGCAGATCTGCTCACCGATCCCGCTGTTCCCGCCGGTGACGACGATGGTCTTGCCCTCGAGCAGCATGGTTCCTCCTGTGGGTCCGGTGCTGCCCACGGTGCTCCGATGTCGCTCCGGTGGTCCGGCGGATCGGCTGAGGCCTCGCGCAGCCTCGTGCAGCTCGTACGGCCGCGTGCCGCCCCGCGCAGGTGTCGGGCCGGTCGTCAGGAGGGGACGCTGCTCCCGTGCAGGGGCGCGGGGTCGGGTGCCTGGTCCGCCTGCACCGCGAACTGGGTCCGGTGCAGCTCCTCGTAGCGACCGCCGGCCGCCAGGAGTTCCTCGTGCGTGCCGCGCTCGACGACCGAGCCGTCCTCGACGACCAGGATGAGGTCCGCGCTCCGGATGGTCGAGAGCCGGTGCGCGATCACCATCGCCGTCCGGCCGTCGAGTGCCTCGCTCAGGGCAGCCTGCACGGCGGCCTCCGACGTCGAGTCGAGCGCCGCGGTCGCCTCGTCGAGGATCACGACCCGGGGCTGCGCGAGCAGGAGCCGCGCGATCGTCATGCGCTGGCGCTCGCCGCCGGACAGCCGGTAGCCGCGCTCGCCGACCATGGTGTCGAGCTGGTCGGGCAGCGACCGGATGAGGGGCTCGAGGCGTGCTCGCCGGACGGCGTCCCAGACCTCGTCGTCGGTGGCCTCCGGCCGGGCCAGGCGCAGGTTGGCGCCGATCGTCTCGTGGAACAGGTGCCCGTCCTGGGTGACCATGCCCATCGTGTGCCGGAGCGACTCGAAGGTGACGTCGCGGACGTCCGTGCCCGCGAGTCGGACCGTGCCGCTGTCGACGTCGTACAGGCGGGAGAGCAGCTGCGCGATCGTGGACTTGCCGGCGCCGGATGACCCGACCAGGGCCACGGTCTGCCCGGGCTCGATGCGGAACGAGACACCGTGCAGCACCTCGTCGCCGCCGCGGGTGTCGAGCGTGGAGACCTCCTCCAGCGAGGCGAGCGAGACCTTGTCGGCGGACGGGTACGCGAACCGGACGTCGTCGAACTCGACCGCGACGGGGCCGTCGGGCAGGGTGACCGCGTCCGGCTTCTCCTGGATGAGGGGTCGCAGGTCGAGCACCTCGAAGACGCGCTCGAAGCTCACGACGGCGCTCATGATCTCGACCCGGGCGTTCGCCAGACTGGTGAGCGGTGCGTAGAGGCGGGTGAGCAGGAGCGCGAGGGTCACGACGTCACCGGTGTTCAGCTGCCCGCCGAGGGCGAGGGTGCCCCCGAGGCCGTAGACGAGCGCGAGGGCGAGCGCCGAGACGAGCATGAGCGCGGTGACGAAGACGAACTGCAGCATGGCGGTGCGGACGCCGATGTCCCGCACGCGGGCGGCACGGATCCGGAACTCCTCGGCCTCTTCGTCAGGGCGGCCGAACAGCTTGACGAGCGTGGCGCCCGGCGCGGAGAACCGCTCGGTCATCTGCGTGCTCATGGCGGAGTTGTGCTCGGCGGCCTCGCGGCGGAGGGCGGCGAGGCGACTGCCCATCCGACGCGCGGGGACGAGGAAGACCGGCAGCATGACGACGGCGATGACCGTCACCAGCCATGACGTGCTGAGCATGACGACCAGGGTCAGCACGAGCGCGACGACGTTCGTGACGACGCCGGAGAGCGTGCCGCTGAAGGCCTGCTGCGCGCCGATCACGTCGTTGTTGAGTCGACTGACCAGGGCCCCGGTGCGGGTGCGGGTGAAGAACGCGATCGGCATCTTCTGCACGTGGTTGAACACCGCGGTCCGCAGGTCGAGGATCACGCCCTCGCCGATCCGTGCCGAGTACCAGCGGGTCAGCAGCGACGAGGCGGCATCGGCGACGGCCACGAGCGCGATGACCACGGCGAGCCAGACGATCGTCGACACGGCGCCGCGGGCAGCGATCACGTCGACGACCTGGCCGGCGAGCACCGGGGTCGCGACGGCGAGGAAGGCCCCGACGACCGACAGTGCGATGAAGACCACGAGCTGCACCCGGTACGGCACGGCGAACGTCATGATCCGCCGGAGGGACTCGCGCGAGAAGCCCCGCCCGGCGTCCTTCGCTGACGAGATCTTGTACAGCGAGCTCCAGGCCGCGCCCTCCATGCTCATGCGGCCAGGATACGTCGGGACCACCGACGCCCCGCGCCGCGGTCTGCCACCATCGGGTCATGCCCTCCGACGACCGTCCCCTCGAGCGCCTCGGCTTCCTGACCATCGGCTCGTTCGACCCCGCGCGTCCCGCCGTCGGCCACGAGGAGACGCTCCGCGTGATCGAGCGCGCCGAGGCCCTCGGCTTCGACAGCGCCTGGCTCCGGCACCGCCACCTGCAGCACGGCATCTCGTCACCCGTGGCGATCCTGGCCGCCGCCTCGCAGCGCACGTCGCGCATCGCCCTCGGCACCGCGGTCACCCCGATCGGTGCCGAGAACCCGTTCCGCCTCGCCGAGGACCTCGGCACCGTCGACGTCCTGCTCGGCGGCCGACTGCAGCCCGGCTTCTCGGTCGGGACGCCCATGCACTACGACCTCTACCGCGACGCGATCCACCCGGACACCGCCGAGCACGAGGACCTCGGGAACGACCGGTTGCTGCGCTTCCGCGACCTCGTGCGCGGCGACGCCGTGACCCCGGTCGCCGAACGCCGGGGGATCGAGGAGTTCGCCACGACCGTGCAACCGCAGAGCCCCGGGCTCGCCGACCGGCTCTGGTACGGGACCGGCAGCACGAGGTCCGCGGTGTGGGCGGCCGAGAACGGCTTCCACCTGCTCACCTCGAGCGTGACCCGGAGCGAGGTCGGCACCGACTTCGCGACGAACCAGCGCGCCCAGGTCGAGGCCTACCTCGACGCGCACCCGGATCCCGCTGCCGCGCGGGTGTCGCAGGGCCTCGTCGTCATCCCGACCGACTCGGCGACGCCGGAGCAGGTCGCGCGCTACCGGGCGTACGCAGAGTCCCGCGCCGGCCGGGTCGGGGTGCCGCAGGGGCCCGGGAAGCTGCTGTTCGCCGCCGACCTCGTCGGGAGCTCGGCCGAGATCGCCGACCGACTCCGCGCGGACGCCGGGTACCAGGTGGCGACGGAGGTCGCGTTCGCGCTCCCGTTCTCGTTCGCACCCCACGACTACGCGCAGATCATCGAGGACACGGCCGGGCGCCTGGGGCCGGAGCTCGGTTGGACGCCGGCCACGAGCGCCAGGTGACCGCCGGTCCCGTCGACCACCAGGGCCCGGCCAGTCCCGCCTGGCAGGTTGGACGGGTGCACACCACCATCGACTCCGCGACCGAGGTCGTCTCCGGCATCCGCTTCCCCGAGGGCAACCGCTGGCACGACGGCCGGCTCTGGTACTCCGACATGCACACGGGCGAGGTCTTCTCGGTCGACCCCGGTGCTCCCGGTGGGGAGCCGCGCCTCGAGACCACCATCGACGGGCAGTCGTCGGGCCTCGGGTGGCTCGCGGACGGCCGGCTGATCGTCAGTGCCATGAACGCGCGGACGATCCAGGTGGTCCGTCCCGACGGCACGAACGCGCCCTTCGCCGACCTGTCGTCGATCGAGCCCTCGCTCCTCAACGACCTGGTCGTCGACGAGGACACCGGTCGGACCTACGTCGGTGCGTTCGGGTACGACCTGTACGGCGGCGAGGAGCTCCGCCCCGGCCCGCTCTACGTCGTCGAGCCGGACGGCTCGGCCCGGCTCGCCGCGGACGGCCTGGTGTTCCCGAACAGCTCGAACGTGCTCCCCCTGACCCGGACCCTGGTCGTCAGCGAGACCTGGGGCGGCCGCCTGACGGCGTTCGACATCCAGCCGGACGGTTCGCTCACCGGCCGACGCGAGTGGGCAGCACTGCCCGAGGGCGTCACGCCGGACGGCAGCACCGTCGACGCCGAGGGGGCGATCTGGGTCTGCTCGGTCGACACGGGGGAGTTCCTCCGGGTCGTCGAGGGCGGCGCGGTCACGGACCGCGTCGACGCCCCCGGCCTGTGCGCGATCGACTGC
>CAJYIG010000155.1 GCA_913774725.1 uncultured Curtobacterium sp.
CCGCCGGAACCAGCGGGACGGGACCGGAACCATGCGGTCCGACCGTCGGACGCCGCCGCCGCGGTGTCCAGTGGGGTCCGACCAGGACCTCGACACGCACGAGGGAGTTGCACCAGGTGACGGAACAGACTTACGACGTCGTGGTCCTCGGTGGCGGCAGTGGTGGCTACGCCGCTGCGCTCCGAGCCGCTGAGCTCGGCATGAGCGTCGCGCTCATCGAGGGAGACAAGCTCGGAGGGACCTGCCTGCACCGCGGCTGCATCCCCACCAAGGCGCTGCTCCACGCCGCCGAGGTCGCCGACGCCACCCGCGACGCGGAGAAGTACGGCGTCGTCGCCGAGTTCGCCGGCGTCGAGGTGCCGAAGGTCATCGACTACCAGCAGGGCGTCATCAGCTCGAAGTACAAGGGCCTGCAGGGGCTCGTGAAGGCCCGCGGCATCACCGTCGTCGAGGGCTGGGGCCGTCTGACCTCGCAGAACACCGTGCAGGTCGGCGACCAGACCGTCACCGGCAAGAACGTCGTGCTCGCCACCGGTTCGTACTCGAAGTCCCTGCCGGGCCTCGAGATCGGCGGCCGCGTGATCACGTCCGAGACCGCGCTGAAGATGGACTACGTGCCGAACAAGGTCGTCATCCTCGGTGGTGGCGTCATCGGCGTCGAGTTCGCCAGCGTCTGGAAGTCCTTCGGCGCCGAGGTCACCATCGTCGAGGGCCTCCCCCACCTCATCCCGGCCGAGGACGAGTCGATGTCGAAGCAGCTCGAGCGCGCGTTCCGCAAGCGCGGCATCGAGTTCTCGCTCGGCGTCCGGTTCGACCACGTCGACCAGCACGAGAACGGCGTCGTCGTGACGCTCGAGGACGGCAAGACCTTCGAGGGCGACGTGCTCCTCGTCGCGGTCGGCCGTGGCCCGCTCACGCAGAACATGGGCTTCGACGAGGTCGGCGTCGCGATGGACCGCGGCTTCGTCACCACGAACGAGCGCCTCGCCACCAACCTGCCGAACGTGTACGCCGTCGGCGACATCGTCCCCGGCCTGCAGCTCGCGCACCGCGGCTTCCAGCAGGGCATCTTCGTCGCCGAGGAGATCGCGGGCCTGAACCCGGTCGTCATCTCGGACACGAACATCCCGAAGGTCACCTACTCCGACCCCGAGGTCGCGTCGGTCGGCCTCTCCCAGGCCAAGGCCGAGGAGCAGTACGGCAAGGACAAGGTCGACTTCTACGAGTACAACCTCGCCGGCAACGGTCGCAGCCACATCATCGGGACCTCGGGTGCCGTCAAGGTGGTCCGCGTCGTCGACGGCCCGGTCGTCGGTGTCTCGATGATCGGCGCGCGCGTCGGCGAGCTCATCGGTGAGGCCCAGCTCGCGGTGAACTGGGAGGCGCACCCCGAGGACGTCGCACCGCTCGTCCACGCCCACCCGACGCAGAACGAGGCACTGGGCGAGGCCTTCCTCCACCTCGCGGGCAAGCCGCTGCACGCGCTGTGACGACCACGTCGACCGTGCGCACCGAGACAATGACATCCACCACCACAGCAACCCGCGAACAGGAGCCCACCCGATGAGCGAATCCGTCAACCTCCCGGCGCTCGGCGAGAGCGTCACCGAGGGCACGGTCACCCGATGGCTGAAGAACGTCGGTGACCGGGTCGAGGTCGACGAGCCGCTGCTCGAGGTCTCGACCGACAAGGTCGACACCGAGATCCCGTCGCCGATCGCCGGCGTCGTCGAGGAGATCCTCGTCCAGGAGGACGAGACCGTCGAGGTCGGCACCGCGCTGGTGAAGATCGGCGACGGCTCCGGCTCGGATTCCGACGGCGGTTCCTCCGACGAGCAGGCCGCTGACCAGGACGCCGCTGCTGCCGAGCAGAGCGAGCCGGAGACGGCTCCGAGCACCGAGCAGGGCGAGGAGCAGAAGGCTCCGGAGCCGCAGCAGGCCGACCCGGCCCCCGGTGGCCAGACCCAGCCGGCCGCACCGCAGGCGCCGTCCGCTCCCCCGGTCCCGCAGGCCGCCCCGGTGCCGCCGCCCGCCGCTGTCCCGGCAGCGGTCCCGGCTCCGGCCGCCGCTCCGGCCCCGGCCGCCGCGCCTGCGGCCTCGGGTGCGACCGCCTCGGCGTCGGTGCCGAACCCGAACCAGGACGCCTCGGCCTCCGGCTACGTCACGCCGCTCGTCCGCAAGCTCGCCAACGAGCAGGGTGTCGACCTGTCGACCGTCACCGGCTCCGGTGTCGGCGGCCGCATCCGCAAGGAGGACGTGCTCGCCGCCGCCGCGAAGGCGTCGTCCGCCGGTTCGTCGGCTCCGGCCGCCGCTGCCGCCGGTCCGTTCGTGGCCGAGACCTCGCCGCTCCGCGGCACCCGCGAGAAGATGTCGCGCCTCCGCAAGGTCGTCGCCGAGCGTGCCGTGCAGTCGATGACCTCGACCGCACAGCTCACCAGCGTCGTCGAGGTCGACGTGACCAAGGTCGCGCAGTTCCGTGACGCGAACAAGGCGGAGTTCCTCGAGAAGACCGGTTCGAAGCTCAGCTTCATGCCGTTCTTCGCCCTCGCGGCTTCGGAGGCGCTCAAGGCGCACCCGAAGATCAACTCCACGGTCGAGGGCGACGAGATCGTCTACCCGGACCACGAGAACGTCT
Source organism: uncultured Curtobacterium sp. (assembly GCA_913774725.1). GTDB lineage: Bacteria > Actinomycetota > Actinomycetes > Actinomycetales > Microbacteriaceae > Curtobacterium > Curtobacterium subtropicum. The sequence goes on from CAJYIG010000155.1 coordinate 2,636, forward strand.
CGATCGCGGTCGACACCGAGCGCGGGCTGCTGACGCCGGTCATCAAGGACGCTTCGGGCCTGTCGCTCGCCGACTTCTCGAAGGCGATCGCGGACCTCGCCGAGCGCACCCGCAACAACCAGCTCAAGCCGGACGAGCTCGCGGGCGGAACCTTCACGCTGACCAACACCGGTTCGCGTGGTGCACTGTTCGACACCCCCGTCGTGTTCCTGCCGCAGTCGGCGATCCTCGGCACGGGCATCGTGACGAAGCGTCCCGCGGTCGTGAAGGTCGACGGCCAGGAGGCCATCGCGATCCGCTCGTTCGTGTACCTCGCGCTGT
>CAJYIG010000156.1 GCA_913774725.1 uncultured Curtobacterium sp.
GAGGTGACCGTGATCCGCAGACTGCAGCGCGTGCTGCGCCCCGTCGAGCCGTCGGCCCGTGAATCGGGCCTCTCGGTCATCGAGGTCATGGTCGCCATGATGGTCTTCGCCGTGATGAGCGTCGGGATCGCCTACGGCATCGCGAACACCCTCCAGCTCACCCAGACGAGCCGCGGCCGCGAGACCGCCGTGGCGCTCGCGTCACAGGACATCGACTCGATGCGGCAGACGGCCGCGGCGACGACATCCGGCATCTTCAAGGTGGTGAGCGCGTCCGGCGCCACCAACACGAAGACCCTGGGCGGCGTGACCTACCAGATCGACCGGTCCGTCCGGTGGGTGCAGAGCGACGGCGCGAGCGGCGCGTGCGGCACCTCGAACGGCAAGCTCGCCTACAAGAGCGTCGTCGCGACGGTGTCGTGGCCGAACGCCCGCGGCGGCACGTCGTCGACCTCCATGACCTCGGCGATCGCGCCGAGCGACGCCGTCACCGACCCGGGCTACGGCACCGTGATCGTCTCGGTCGCGAACGCGTCCGGTGCACCGTTCCCCGGCGTGGCCGTGTCGCTGAAGCCGATCACGGGGACCGGCGCCGTCGCACCGAGCACCGCTCCGTTGCCGACCGACTCCCAGGGCTGCTCGTACGCGGTCAACGTGGCCCCGGGGGACTACACCGTCACCGCAACGGTCGCCGGCGGCATCGACACCGAGCAGAAGCAGCCCTCGCAGCAGAGCCCGATCACGGTCGCTGCCGGTGCGAGCGCTCCCGTCCCGTTCGTCTACGACCGTGCGAGCCAGCTGACCCTCCGGTACGCACAGTCGTACGGCGCGACGCTCCCCACGAACATGCCCACCGTGCTGTCGAGCACCGGCGGGGGACTCGACACGGTGACGCCCTGGGACACCACGAGCACGTCGCTCGCGATCACGTCGGCCTCGTCGCCGTCGCTCCCGGTCTTCCCCTTCACCTCCGGGTACACGGCCTACGCCGGCCCGTACTCGAACAGCCCCAACGCCAAGGTGAACTGCCTCAGTCCCAGCGCCACCGCCTGGAACACGCCGAACTCGGACGGAGCGGTCGGCGCCAGCCCGGACGTGATCACGACGAGCGCGGGTGAGCCCGCGAGCGGTTCCGTCCGCATGGGCGTCGCGACCATCAAGGGCGTCAAGGGGCGCTACGTGACCGCGGTCTCCTCCGCGAACCCCGGGCCGGGCGATCCGGGCTGCGCGGCGGGCATGACGATGAAGTTCCCGGTGTCGACCTCGGACACGGCGACGATCGCCCTGCCCTTCGGCACGTGGACCATCTCGTCCGGCACGACCTTCGGTTCGACCTCGCGCAACGAGATCGCCACGAACGCCTCCAACGTCACGCCGGTCACGCCGGGGACGGTCAACCGGAAGACCGCGCTCATCGTCATCAGCTACGACAACACGCTCACCCTCGATCCGCGCGGGCAGACCTCGTGAGGCGGGTGCTGGGCAGGCTCCGGCGCGAGGACGAGGGCGTCGGTCTCATGGAGCTCATCGTCGCGATGAGCATCTCGATGGTGATCCTCGTCGCGGTCGGAGGCTTCTTCACCGCGACCCTGCGGGCCGGATCGACGAACACTCGATCCGACCAGAACGCCCGCTCCGCGTCGATCGTCATGAACTCGCTCACCCGCTACGTCCACGCAGCGAGTCTGCTGCCGGTGGCGGACGGCACCTACGCCGCCGCGATGACGCAGGCGGGCGGCTCGACGATGACGTTCACCGCCTTCGTGAACCTCGACGGCAACGCCACCGACGTCCCGGTCCAGGTGCGGTACTCGCTCAACCGGGCGAAGGGTCTCGTCCTCGACCGGTGGACGGGCACCACGTCGAAGGGCTTCACGACCTTCCCCGACCCGACGCAGCCGCCGACCACGTCCAGCGTCCTCGGCGGAGCGGTGTCGTCCCCGACCGGCGACGGCGACCCGCTCTTCACCTACCTCGGCGCGAACGGTGCCGCGCTGCCGACCCTCGCAGACGGTTCCCTGGCCGCGTCGCAGCTCGGAGCGGTCCGCGCCGTCCGGGTCAACCTCGAGCTCGGCGCACCGACGGCCGACACCCCGGGCAACACCCACATCCAGAACACGCTGTACCTCTTCAACGTGGCCTACGGCACGGGCACCGGAGCGACGCCGTGATCGGGCGGCTCAGCGCGGCCCTCCGCCGCACGCACGGCGACGAGGGGGGCATGGCCCTGGCGAGCGTCGTGATCTTCGGCACGGTCATGCTCATGCTCGTCGCGACGATGGTGGCGGTGTCCACCTCGGGCGCGGTGAAGTCCGCGACGGACCGGAACTTCCAGAACGCCATGGCCGCGGCGTACGCCGGCCTCGCCGACTACCAGTCGAAGCTGTCCAACGACAACGGCTACGCCCTGTACGGCAACGCGGCGGCACGGTTCAGCACGATCAGCGGTTCGACGTTCACGGGCGACGACGGTAACCCGGCGTTCACGAGCAGCGGCTCGCAGTGGGCATCCGTCGTGGGCTCGACCGACCAGTTCTTCCGGTACGAGGTCGACAACGCCGACTACTCGTCGAAGGGCGTGCTCCGCGTGCGCGTCACCGGGAAGTCCGGGGGCAGCGTCCGGTCCCTCGTCGCCAACCTCAAGGGCGACGGTTTCATCAACTACCTGTACTTCACGAACTACGAGTCCTCGAGTCCGGCGATCTCCGGCAGCGACTGCACGACCGCCTACCAGTGGCAGAACGGGGTCGCCGACCGGTGCCAGGCGGTGCAGTTCGCCGGCACGGACGTCCTGAACGGCCCGATCCGGACGAACGACGTCTTCACCGCGGCGTGCGCGACGACGTTCAACGGCACCGTGGAGCAGCACGACACGCGGGTGCGTCCGTCGAGCGGGACCTGCAGCGGACAGTTCCTCGGCGGTGACCCGTCGCCGGTGCCGTACCTCGGGCTGCCCGCGCTGAACTCGAACATGTCCCAGGAGACCCGGACCGACCTCCCGGCGACGGTGCCCCGTCCCGGGTGCCTCTACACGGGACCGACCCGGGTGACGTTCCTCGGTGGCGGCAAGATGACCGTCTGGTCGCCGTGGTCGAAGGCGACCCAGATCCAGGTGGACAGCAAGACCGGCAAGGTGTCCGCGAGCGCGGACACCGCGAAGGCTGCGTCGCTCTGCGGGTCGATCGACGCCCTGCAGAGCGAGGGTGGGGCGACGATCCCGACGCTGCCCGCGAACCTCGTGTACGTGCAGGACGTCCCGTCCGCGACGAACAACGTGAACACCTGGTCGGGATCGTTCCCGTCGAAGTACACGAACACCTACTGCACGACGACCGTCACCGTCGGGGCGAACGGTCGCGCGACCACGAAGGCGAACCAGCCCTTCAGCAACGGACTCGGGTACCCGGCGGCGGGGGAGTGGGTGAACGGCCGGAGCGCCGGTCGCAACAACACGACGCAGACCGGGTCCGCGCCGGACACCTACTCGTGCACCGCCGGAGACGTCTTCGTCAGCGGGCCGTTCGCCGGAGCGATGACGATCGCTTCGTCGGGGACGATCTGGGCGACCGGCAGCGTCACGTACGCGGACCCCACGACGGACATCCTCGGACTGGTCGGCCAGAACGCGGTCGAGGTGTACAACCCGACGAAGTGCACCTCGTACGCGAACGACGGAGCGGCGTGCAACAACTCCGGGATCGCCCTGCTGAAGCGCTCGAGCGGGGACGACCTCACGATCAGCGGCGCCATCGCCAGCAACGCCGGGACGTTCTGGAACCAGAACTACGACGTGGGACCGAAGCTCGGTGTGCTCAAGGTCGTCGGCTCCATCGCGCAGAACTGGCGCGGCCCGGTCGCGACCACCGGCGGCACGGGCTTCTCGAAGAACTACGTCTACGACCAGCGGCTGCTCACCACGGCCCCGCCCAAGTTCCTGCAGCCCGTCTCGACCTCGTACGGCGTGACGACGCAGGTCGAGGTGCAGTCGGCCTACCAGGTGGACGGTGCGTGCGCGAAGACGAGCACCGGGGCCTGCCGGTGAGCGCCACCTGGGTCCTGGCCGCGCTGGCCGGCGTGTTCGGCCTGGCGATCGGGTCGTTCCTCAACGTCGTCGTGCACCGCGTGCCCGCAGGACTCTCGGTGGTGGCGCCGGCGAGTGCCTGCCCGCAGTGTGACCACCCCATCCGCAGGCGTGACAACGTCCCTGTCCTGTCGTGGCTGCTGCTGCGCGCGAGGTGCCGTGACTGCGCCGCTCCGATCCCGGTGCGCTACCCGGCGGTCGAGGCTGCGACCGCGGTGCTGTTCGTGCTCGTCGCCCTCGTCGTCCCCCGACCGCTCGATGCTGCAACGACCGGTGAGGTCCTCGGTCGGACCGTGCTGCTCGGCGCGCTGCTCTTCCTGATGGCGGTGAGTGTCGCGCTCTCGCTGATCGACCTCGACACGCACCGCCTGCCGAACGCCGTCGTCTACCCGGCTGCCGTCGTGCTGCTCGTGCTCCTCAGCGTGGTCTCCGCGGTCTCTTCGGACTGGGGCGCCCTGCTGCGCGGCCTCGTCGGCGCGGTCGTGCTCGGCGGGGCCTACCTGGTCCTGGCGCTCGCCGTCCCCGGCGGGATGGGGCTCGGCGACGTCAAGCTCGCCGTCGTGCTCGGCCTCGTCCTGGCGTACCTCGGATGGGGACCCCTCGCAGTGGGAGCTTTCGGTGGCTTCCTCGTCGGCGGTACGGTCGCGATCGCGCTCGTCGCCGCCGGTCGCGCGCGGCTCGGCAGCGGAGTCCCTTTCGGACCGTCCATGTTCGTCGGGGCCTGGATCGGCATCGCCTTCGGTGCGCCCCTCTGGTCGGCCTACCTCGGACTCCTCGGCCTGTCATGACCCTCAACGAAAGCAGCACCATGGGAAAGAGCATCGTCGGCGTCGACATCGCCGCGTCGTCGATCCGTGCGGTCGAGGTCGGGGACGCCGACCGTGACCGCCCCGTCGTCCTCCGGGTCGCCGAGGTGCCGACGCCCGAGGGAGCGGTCAGCCGCGGCGAGGTCCTCGAGCCGAACACCGTGGGGGCTGCGCTGCGGCAGCTCTGGTCGACGGGCAGGTTCCGGTCGCGTGACGTCGTCCTCGGCATGGGGAACCAGCGGGTCCTCTCCCGGGACCTCACCGTCCCGCACGCGCCGCTCGCGCAGATCCGCGAGAGCCTCCCGTTCCAGGTGCAGGACATGCTGCCGGTCCCGGTGGGCGATGCGATCCTCGACTTCTACCCGGTCAGCGAGGGCGTCGACGAGACCGGCCCGGTGATCCGCGGACTGCTCGTCGCGGCGATCAAGGACGCCGTGCTCGCCAACGTCCGCGCCGTTCGGCTCGCAGGTCTCGATCCGGTCGGTGTGGACCTCATCCCGTTCGCGCTCACGCGGGTGCTGAGCCCGACGCAGGCGCAGCACGGGACGATCGCGATCATCCAGGTCGGTGCGGACACCACGAGCGTCGTGCTCGCGACGGACGGTGTGCCGCAGTTCGTCCGGATCATCCCGTCCGGCGGGGACGACATCACCAGGTCGCTCGCCGGTCGACTCGACATCCCCTTCGACCAGGCCGAGGCGGTGAAGCGGCACTTCGGGATCGGTCCGGGCGCCCGCACGCCGGACGACGCACGAGCCGTCGCGGCGGTGTTCGACACGGTGAACGAACTCGTGACGAGCCTCCGCAACAGGTCGGAAGAGCACACGTCTGAACTCCAGTCACTGGAGCTGATCTCGT
>CAJYIG010000157.1 GCA_913774725.1 uncultured Curtobacterium sp.
AGGTCGCCGACGACCACGTGACGCTCCGCGCCACCGGCGCCGCCGCCGAGCTGCTCGGTCTGCTGCAGCAGGCACCGGCGAGCGTCGACGTGACCGCGGTCCAACCCGCGCACGAGATCACCCGCACCCTGGCGTCCGGTGCGATGAGCCACGGCGCCCTGGTCGCGACCGCGCACGAGGCCGTCGCGCACGGCACGAACATGGTCGGCGGCATGTCGAACTCCGGCGAGGGCGGCGAGCACCACTCCCGCTACGGCACCATCCGCGGGTCGCGCATCAAGCAGTTCGCCTCGGGCCGGTTCGGCATCTGGGCGGGCTACCTCGCCGACCCGATGCTCGAGGAGCTCGAGATCAAGATCGGCCAGGGTGCGAAGCCCGGCGAGGGCGGCCAGCTCCCCGCCCCGAAGGTCACGGTGGACATCGCCGCGGCCCGGGGTGGCACGCCCGGCGTCGAGCTCATCTCGCCGCCGCCGCACCACGACACGTACTCGATCGAGGACCTCGCACAGCTCATCCACGACTGCAAGGCCGCGCGGGTCCGGGTCGTCGTGAAGCTCGTGTCCTCCGAGGGCATCGGCACGATCGCAGTGGGTGTCGCCAAGGCCGGCGCGGACGTCATCAACGTCGCGGGCAACACCGGCGGCACCGGTGCCGCCGCGGTCACGAGCCTGAAGTACGCCGGCCGCTCGGCGGAGATCGGCGTGGCCGAGGTGCACCAGGCCCTCGTCGCGAACGGCCTGCGCCAGAAGGTCACGCTCCGCTGCTCCGGTGCACACCAGACCGGCTCGGACGTCGTCACGAGCGCGCTGCTCGGCGGGGATTCGTTCGAGTTCGGCACGACCGCGCTGATGATGCTCGGCTGCGTGATGGCGAAGAACTGCAACGTGAAGTGCCCGGCCGGTCTGACGACGAACGCCGAGGCCTTCGAGGGCGACCCCCGTGCGCTCGCGAAGTACCTGCTCAACATCGCGCACGACGTCCGGCAGATCCTCGCGCGCCTCGGCCTCCACTCGCTCCGCGAGGCCCGGGGGCGCACCGACCTGCTGCAGCTCCTCGACCACCCGGCGAGCGTCGGGCGGCTGGACGTCCGGAACCTGCTCGCGCAGGTCCCCGAGGAGGTCGTCACCGACCCGGAGTACCTCGAGAAGGACTTCCGCACCGACGACGCGCTCATCGAGCAGGTGCGCGCGGCGCTCATCGACGGGCACGAGCCCGCGCTGGTCGTGGACGGCATCGTCCTCGGCAACGCCGACAAGTCGGTCGGCGGGCAGCTCGGCATCGACCTCGAGCGCATCCTCGATCACGAGCTGCGGGGCGTCGACCTGTCCGCGCACCCGGCGGTCACCACGGACGACCGCGGGCGTCGACGGCTGGTCGACGGTGCACTGACGATCCGCACGAGCGGCTCGGCCGGGCAGTCGTACGGTGTCTTCACGAACGACGGCACGACGCTCGACCACACCGGCACCGCGAACGACGGCGTCGGCAAGAGCCAGTCCGGCGGGCGGATCGTCGTCCGCGCCCCGGGCGGCGGGAGCGCCGAGCGGGGCGGCAACGTCCTCGTCGGCAACTTCGCCCTGTTCGGCGCGACCGGCGGCCGCACGTTCGTCGAGGGCGAGGCCGGCGACCGGTTCGCCGTCCGCAACTCCGGCGCGACCGCGGTGGTGGAGGGCCTCGGTGACTTCGGCTGCGAGTACATGACCGGCGGCGCCGTGCTCAACCTCGGCGGCTACGGCAAGGGGCTCGGCAACGGCATGTCCGGCGGCTTCCTGTACCAGTACGACCCGTCGGGCACGGTGACCGAGCGCGCGAGCACCGACTCGCTCCTCGTCTTCCCCGTGACCGAGACCGAGCGCGGTGCGTTCCACGAGGCCGCGGCGAAGCTCCTGCTCGAGTGGCACCTCGAGGCCACCGGGTCCGCCCTGGCCGAACGGCTGCTCGCCGACTGGTCGACCACCCGCGAGCACGTGTTCGTCGGGATGCCGCGCGCGCTCCTGCTCAGCCAGGACGCCGACGAGATCCTCGCCGCGGCGACCCGGAACGAGCTGCTCGACGAGCTCGCGGGCTCCGTCGCGACGGACCGGCTCCGCTCGTTCAAGCTCGACTACCGCGACCGCAAGACCGTGCTCGACGGCCGTGCCCCGACGCTCGGTGACCAGGGCGACGACACGTTCTCGCTGCTGTCGTCGTACACCGTGCTCGGGGTCGCCCAGGACGTGGCGCAGGAGCGGGTGCCGGGGGCCGCGCCGAACGACCCCCGCGTGACCGAAGCCGTGCGGAACCTCGTCCTGACCGAGGACTTCCAGGTGAAGCAGCGCGTCGTGAAGTACCTCCGCAGTACGTTCGACCGGTTCGCCGACGACGAGCTCGCGACCCTCATCGCCGTCAAGCGGCTCGACGACTCGAAGCGTGCCCTCGCGCAGCGGAACAACCGCAGCGCGGACATGCCGGGCACCACGGGGTGGATCATGCACCAGAACGCCAAGAACGCCGGGCGGGTCCGCGCGGCCCGCTTCGACGAGCTGCTCGCGACCGCGGCGCTCGAGGACATCGCCGCCCGTGCACCGCAGGCCCCCGTCGAGGCGGTGTCGGCATGAGCACGCTCCCTCCCACCGGGCAGCTGATCCCGGTCGATGCACCGTTCTCGGCGGCGCAGGAGTCCTGGCTCGCCGGGTTCATCGCCGGCATCGCGGCAGCCGGCAAGCGCGCAGCCGGCGGTGCCCCGACCACGACGGTCGACGTGCTCTTCGGCACCCAGACGGGCAACGCCGAGTTCCTGGCCGACGAGCTCGTCGCGGGCGCGAAGGCCCGCGGGCTCGGTGGTCGGGCGACCCCGCTCGACGCCGTGACGCCGGAGCAGCTCGCCGGGATGTCGCACGTGCTCGTCGTCACCTCGACGTACGGCGAGGGCGAGATGCCCGACAACGCCGGCCTGTTCTGGGACGCACTGCAGGCGAGCACCGTGCC
>CAJYIG010000158.1 GCA_913774725.1 uncultured Curtobacterium sp.
GTCAGCAGCTGCCCGGAGCGTTCGAGCGCCACCAGGGTGTTCTCGAAGGACGGTGCGCCGGGATCGGTGGCGATGGCCTCGACCTCGGCGCGCTGCTCGGCGATGCCGGCATCGAACGCGGGACGGAAGTGCTCGAGCCGGACGTCGTCGAACGGCGGCAGGGCGTAGGGGAGGGTGCTCGGCTGGTCGAACGGGGTGTCCATGGCCCCACCCTACGGACCGGGCCGGACACCGGACGGGAGGCTCGTGGCGGGTACGGCCACGTGCCTTCCGTCCGCCGTGTGGCCCGGTCAGCGCTCCCGACGGGTGGCCTTGCGCGTCGCCGCGTCGATGAGCGTCTCCGCCGCGCGCCGCGCGTGGCGGGCCGGCGCAACGTCTCCGGCGATCGCCGCGGTCGTCTGCGCTCCTTCTGCGAGCAGGGCGAGCTGCGCGGCGAGCTCCTCGGCCGTGTCCGCGTCCGGCACCGCTGCGCCGGCGAGGTCGGCGACGTAGCGCTGGAACGAGTCCTTGTGCTCGCGGGCGATCTCGGCCACCGCGGGTGACGTGGCACCGAGCTCACCGAACGCGTTGATGAAGCCGCACCCGCGGAAGGTGTCGTCGCCGAACCACTGCTCCAGGAAGTCGTACATCGCGAGCAACCGGTCGCGAGGCGAGTCGGCGGCGGCGACGGCCTGCTCGATGCCGCGCTCCCAGTACGCGTGCCTGCCGCCGAGCACCGCGGCGACGAGCTGCTCCTTGCCGGGGAACACCGCGTACAGCTTCTTCAGCGAGACGCCGGCGGTCGTCCGGATCTCGTCCATGCCCACCGACTGGAACCCGCGGGCGTAGAACAGTGCGTCCGCGGCGTCGACGATCCGCGACCGGACCTCCGGGTCCACGGTGCTGTTCGTGGTGGCCATGCGTCCCCTTGTCCGCTGTGTGTCCGCCGGCTCCGGCTTGCGGCGGGAACCAACGTTCTCTAGTCTAGGCCGCAGTCGGGGAGAACGGTCGTTCTCACCGGCTCGTGCTCGCCGGGCCCTGATCCCCCGGCGATGCGGCAGTGCCTCGGGAGGTCTGCCGCGCGCGACTGGACCCCGTCCACGCCGTTCCGTGGGTCGGGGCCCAGTCGCGCAGGGACTCGTCAGTCCTCTTCCGGCGCGTCGTCCGGGTTCGTCACCTGCGCTCGGCCGGCGGGATCGAGGTGGACCGACGTGCCGTCGTCGAGCTCGACGATCGGCTTGCCCTCGAGGTACGTCAGCGTCCAGCGCCAGGTCGACGCGTCGACCGACTCGGCCGCCAGCTCCTCCTCGACGCCGCGGACGGCGACGACCACCGCTTCGGGGAGCCGCTCGGGCGGCTGCCCACCGACGTTCCAGCGTGTGCCCAACTGCATCCGTGCCTCCAGTGCCGACTCGTGGTCCGTGCTCGTCCGCGAACTCGTGCTCGTCCGCGGACACGTGCTGACGGGCCGGGCCGCACGCGCGACCCGGCCCGTCAGGGATGACGCTACGCCTGCTGCTCGGCGAGCTCGATCTCGGTCACCGCGAGCTCCTCGCCGTCCGTGAACGACAGGTTCTCGATGCGGCCGACGGCGGCCAGGTCGACCGCCGCGCGCTCGATGAGCGCGCGCTGGTCGGCCGGGGCCGCGACGACGGCTCGCGTGACCGGCGTCTTCTGGGACGCCTTGGCGGCGGTCTTCGCGCCACGGATCCCGATCAGCGCCTGGCCGACGGCCGCGAGCAGCCCGGTCGGCTCGGCCTGGGTCGGCAGTTCCGCGACTGTCGGCCACGCCGCCGTGTGCACGCTGGTGTCGTGGGTCCAGGCCCAGACCTCCTCCGTCGCGAACGGGAGGAACGGTGCCAGCAGACGGAGCAGCGCGTCGATCGCGGCACGCAGCGCCAGGACCGCGCTCGCCTGGGTCTCGTGCGTCGCGTCCGGAGCGGTGCCGTACGCGCGCTCCTTGACGAGCTCGAGGTAGTCGTCGCAGAAGGTCCAGAAGAACCGCTCGGTGACCTCGAGTGCACGGGCGTGGTCGAAGCCGTCGAAGGCCGCGGTCGCCTGCTCGATCACGGAGCCGAGCTCGGCCAGCACGTCGACGTCGAGGGGCTCGGTGACGCTCGTCGCGCCGCTCGGCAGCTCGAAGCCGTAGACGAACTTCGCCGCGTTGAGCACCTTGATCGCCAGGCGACGACCGACCTTGATCTGCTTCGGGTTCTGCGGGTCGAAGGCCGCATCGGTGCCGAGCTTCGACGAGGCCGCCCAGTAGCGGACCGCGTCGGCGCCGTGCTGCTCGAGGATCGACAGCGGGGTGACGACGTTGCCCTTCGACTTCGACATCTTCTTGCGGTCGGGGTCGACGATGAAGCCCGAGATGCTCGCGTGCTTCCACGGCGCGACGTCGGCCTCGAGCTGGCTGCGCAGCGCCGTCGTGAAGAGCCACGTGCGGATGATGTCCTGCGCCTGCGGCCGGACGTCGTACGGGAACACCAGGTCGTACAGCGCCGGGTCGGTCTCCCACTTGCCGGCGAGCTGCGGCGTGAGCGACGAGGTCGCCCACGTGTCCATCACGTCGAGCTCGCCCTGGAAACCGCCGGCGACGCCGCGCTGGTCCTCCGTGTAGCCGGGGGCCGGCTCGGACGCCGGGTCGACGGGCAGCTGGGCCTCGGTCGGGACGATCGGCTGGTCGAAGACCGGGTTGCCGTCGGCGTCGAGCGGGTACCAGACCGGGATCGGCACACCGAAGAAGCGCTGGCGCGAGATGAGCCAGTCGCCGGAGAGCCCGCCGACCCAGTTGTCGTAGCGGACGCGCATGAAGTCCGGGTGGAAGGCGATCTCCTCGCCGCGCTGCCGCAGGGTCTCCTTGAGCCGCTCGTCGCGTGCACCGTTGACGATGTACCACTGGCGGGTCGAGACGATCTCGAGCGGCTTGTCGCCCTTCTCGAAGAACTTCACCGGGTGGTTGATCGTCTTCACGTCGCCGACCAGCTCGCCGGACTCGCTGAGGGCGTCCACGAGGACCTTCTTCGCCGAGAACACGGTCTTGCCGGCCATCTCGGCGTAGAGCTCCCTGCCGCGGGCCGACTCGATCCACGCGGGCTCGTCCGAGCGCACGCGCCCGTCGAAGCCGATGATCGCGCGGTTCGGCAGCTGCAGCTCGCGCCACCAGACCACGTCGGTGGTGTCGCCGAAGGTGCAGACCATGGCGATGCCGGCGCCCTTGTCCTGCTGCGCCAGGTGGTGCGCGAGCACCGGGACCTCGACGTCGAACAGGGGGGAGCGGACGGTCTTCCCGAACAGGTCCTGGAAGCGCTCGTCGTCCGGGTGGGCGACGAGGGCGACGCAGGCCGGCAGCAGCTCGGGGCGGGTGGTCTGGATCACGACGTCGTCACCGCCGTCGGTGCGGTGGAACGCCAGCCCGTGGTACGCGCCCGGCATCTCCTTGTCCTCGAGCTCGGCCTGGGCCACGGCGGTGCGGAAGGTGACGTCCCACAGCGTCGGGGCGTCGGCCTGGTACGCCTCACCGCGCTCGAGGTTGCGGAGGAACGCACGCTGCGCGCTCGCCCGCGAGGTGTCGTCGATGGTGCGGTACGACTGCGTCCAGTCCACCGACAGGCCGAGCGTGCGGAAGAGGTGCTCGAACTGCTGCTCGTCCTGCACGGTGAGGCGCTCGCACAGCTCGATGAAGTTGCGGCGCGAGATCGGCAGCTGGTCGCCGGCCTTGCTCGACTTGCCGTCGCCGCCCTCGAACGGCGGGACGAAGGCCGGGTCGTAGGGGAGCTGCGGGTCGCAGCGGACCCCGTAGTAGTTCTGCACACGGCGCTCGGTCGGCAGGCCGTTGTCGTCCCAGCCCATCGGGTAGAAGACGTGCTTGCCGCGCATGCGCTCGTACCGGGCCTTGAGATCGGTGTGCGTGTACGAGAACACGTGGCCGATGTGCAGCGAGCCGGAGGCGGTCGGCGGCGGGGTGTCGATCGAGTACACCGCGTCCTTCGTGGCGCTGTCGCGGTCGAAGCGGTACGTGCCGTCCTGCTCCCAGACCGGACCCCAGACGTCCTCGAGGCCGTCCACCGTGGGCTTGTCGGGCATGGGCTTCGTCATGGCGGGGCCTTTCGATCGATGTGTGCGGCACCGAGTCCGTGGTGAGGTGCCTGAGTGTCGCGCGTACTGTACGCGGTGGGCTCATCGTAGCGGCCCACCGCGTGGGAGCGCTCCATCTGGTAGGCTGTCGGAGTTTGTCCGGCGGACGCGGTGTTCGCAGGGACTGCACAGTCGCTCTCCGCCGGATGCCCGAAGGCAAGACACAGCACTACCGGAGGAACGAACGTGGCACCGAACGAAGCACACCAGCACGGCGACCGGCCGTTGCGCACGAAGGCCCAGGCCAAGCGCGCGCGCCGCAAGCTGACCGAGGACGACGTCACCGTCGTCGAGGAGTCGCTGCTCAAGCGTGCCGTCGCCGCAGCGGCCCTCGGCAACGCGATGGAGTGGTTCGACTTCGGCATCTTCGCCTACCTGACGGTCACCATCTCGAAGGTGTTCCTGCCGGCGGGCGACCCGACCTCGAACCTCGTCGCGACCTTCGGGTTCTTCGCGGCCGCGTTCATCGTCCGTCCGATCGGCGGTGCCGTCTTCGGCCCGATCGGTGACAAGATCGGCCGACAGAAGGTCCTCGCGCTGACGATGATCCTGATGGCCGCCGGCACGCTCATGATCGGCCTGATCCCGTCGTACGCGACGATCGGCTTCTGGGCGCCGGTGCTGCTCCTCGTCGCCCGCTTCGTGCAGGGCTTCTCGACCGGTGGTGAGTACGGCGGCGCGGCGACCTTCATCGCCGAGTACTCGCCGGACAAGCGCCGCGGGTTCATGGGCTCGTGGCTCGAGTTCGGCACGCTCGCCGGCTACGTGCTCGGTGCCTCGATCGTCACGATCCTGCAGTACGCGATGCCCGAGGACACCCTGCTCAGCTGGGGCTGGCGCATCCCGTTCATGATCGCCGGTCCGCTCGGCCTCATCGGGCTCTACCTCCGCCTGAAGCTCGAGGAGACCCCGGCGTTCCAGAAGCAGCAGGAGCAGGCCGCCGAGCGCGAGTCGCAGAAGACCCCGTTCCTCAAGCTGTTCGCCGAGAACTGGCGCTCGCTCCTCATCTGCATCGGCCTGGTCCTCGTGTTCAACGTGACCGACTACATGCTGCTGTCGTACATGCCGACCTACCTCGAGACGAACCTCGGGCAGAACGCCACGTTCGGCCTGATCCTCATCGTCATCGTGATGATCCTCATGATGGTCGTCATCACCTTCGGCGGTCGCCTGTCCGACAAGTTCGGCCGCCGACCGGTCCTCGCCGCGGGCTGCATCGGGTTCATCGTGCTGTCCTGGCCGGCGCTCAAGCTCGTCCAGACCGGCAGCGGCGCGGGCGTCTTCTTCGGCCTGCTGATCCTCGGCCTCGTGCTCGTGACGTTCACCTCGACCATGCCGTCGACCCTCCCGGCGCTGTTCCCGACGATCATCCGCTACGGCGCCCTGGCGATCGCGTTCAACGTGTCGGTCTCGCTGTTCGGTGGCACCACCCCGCTCGCGACGCAGGCGCTCATCGCCGGTGCGAAGGACGCCGGCCTGTCGTGGGCCGAGGACATCCCCGCCTTCTACCTGATGCTCGCCGCCGTGATCGGCCTCGTCGCCGTGTTCTTCACCAAGGAGACCGCTGCGACCCCGCTGATGGGCTCGGGCCCGACGGTCGCCCACGAGGACGAGGTCGCCGGCGTCATCGAGGACTACAACGACCCGACCTCGGAGCTCGCGCAGTCCGACTGGGCGAAGGACTTCTCGACGAGCGAGATCCCGATCGTCTCGGGCGACGCCCCGACGTCGGGTTCCGACAGGGAGCCCGCCGGCTCGTAGCCGCCGCTGTCGGCCGGGAGGCACGGTGCACGTCCGCCACTGACGCGCACCGTGCC
>CAJYIG010000159.1 GCA_913774725.1 uncultured Curtobacterium sp.
CGGCACGCACCTGCTCTTCGTCACCGGACGCCACCGTGTCGACCTCACCGTCGAGCGGCCGCTCACCCGGATGCTCGCCACCGACGACCTGGTGTCGAGCGTGCTCGAGTCCGTCCGCGCCACCGAGCCCGTGCCGTCCCGACCGCAGCGCGAGCTCGAGGCACTGCCGGTCGCCGCGCCGGAACCGCAGCTCGACGGGACTCACCTGGGGCCCGACGCGCTGACCACCCTGCGCAGCCTGGCCGGCCGCCGCTGGGACCCGATGCTCCTGCGCTCGCCCGCCGGTCGCGAACTCGTGCAGACCGGGCTCGTCGGACGCCTCGGGACGCTCCCGGAGGCCACCCAGGAGCTCCTGGCGCCCTGGACCGACGACACCCAGCCGGTCACCCTGGAACAGCGGCTGCCCGATGGGCGGACCACGCGCCTCCAGGCCTGGTCGGAGACCGTCGTCGACGGGACGGACGAGACGGGCGGCACCGTCGCCCGGCTGCCGGTCGAGCGCGTGGTCGCGTTCGCGGCCGGGAGGCTCGGCATCCGCCCGTCGTGGACCTTCCCGTTCCGCACGGGGTCGGTCCGCGCGGACCTGCTGTCCCGCAGGACGGGTACCGCCGCGACCACGCCGGACCTGCCGGCGGCCGTCGCCGAGGCCGACCCGCGCCTGGCGCGCTTCTGGGCGGCACCGTGGACGGTCTCGTCGATCCGTCGGCCGGGGCGGCCGGCGCCGGTCGTCGTCGTGCACGCCGAGGGGATCGGCTTCGCGCGGGTCGGACGCACGGAGGCCGGGGAGACGGCCTTCCGGTCCGACTCCCCGGCCAACGTGTACCGGTCCCTCGTGCGGGCGTTGCTGGGCTGAGCCTGCGGCTGCTGCTGCTGCTGCCCGTCAGGCGGCGGGGCCCGCGGTCAGCGTCACGGTCACGGTGTGCGCCGCGCCGGACGCGTCGGTGTAGCCGACCTGCACGCGGTCGCCCACGGCGTGCGCGCGGATCGCCGCCGTCAGCGCATCGTTGCTCGTGACCGCCGTGCCGTCGAGGCTCGTGATCGTGTCACCGGCGACCAGGCCCGCTGCCGCCGCACCCGAGCCGTCGACGGTCCCGGCGACCGGGACCCCGGCGGCGGTCTGCGACGTCGCCGTCGAGGCCACCTCGACCCCGAGGAACGCCGGCAGGCCGATCGTGATGGTGTCCGAGGACTCCCCGGCGAGGATCTTGTCGGCGATCGCCTTCGCCGTCGTGATCGGGATGGCGTACCCGGTGACCTCGGCCGAGCCGGACGACGCCGCGGTCGCCATGCCGACGACCTCGCCCTCGCTGTCCAGGACCGGCCCGCCCGAGTCGCCCGGCACGATCTGCGCGGCGACCTGGATGAGGCCCTGCAGTGACTCGGTGCCGGTGCCGGACTCGCTCTGCACCTGGATGTCCTGGTCGAGCGCGGTGACGGTGCCCGCGGCGGCGACGAGGTTGCCCGTGCCCTCCGCGTTGCCGACGTCGGTCACGGCGTCACCGGTGGACGGTTCGCCGTCGTCGTCGAGCGCCACCGTGGACAAGCCGGAGGCGTCCTGCAGCTTGAGGACGGCGACGTCGTGCGTGGCGTCGGTGCCGACGACCTCGGCCTGGTACTGCTTCCCGGTCGTCTCGTCGGTCACCGTGATGCTCGTGGCGCCCTGCACCACGTGGTTGTTCGTCAGGACGAAGCCGTCCGAGGTGAGGATCATGCCGGTGCCCGCGGCCTGCGACGAGGTGTCGTAGTTCAGCACGGTGTCGATCGTCACGACGCCCTTCTTCTGGGCGGTCGTCGCCGGGGTCGCGGCGGTCTGCGTCCCCGTGCTGCTGCCGCTGCTCCCGCTCCCGCTGCTGCCGTCGCGGCCCGAGCCGCTACCGTACCCGGGGACGGTGAAGCCGTTGGTGCCGCCGGTCCCGCCGCTCGTGCCGGAGCCACCGCCGGGCAGCGTCGTCGTGCCCTGCGACTGGCTCGACGTGGTCGTCGTGCCGTGGGAGGACAGCCCGAGAGCGGTGCCGCCGGCCGCGCCGATGATCGCGAGTGCGGCGACACCCGAGCCGATGACGAGTCCGAGCCGCCGCGGGCGCTTCGCACCGGGGTGGTCCGCCGCTGCCGCGCCCGCGGTCCAGCCCCAGGGCGTGGAGCCGACGGTGGTGGCTGCGTTCGTCGCGCCGTGGGCGGTCGTGCCGTGCGTGGTCGCGCCCTGGTGGGAGAGGCCGCCGAGGGCTGCGCTGCCGACCAGGTAGGGGCCGCGGCCGTCGGGCGTGTAGGCGTAGGGCCCCGAGCCGTCGGTGCCGTACAGCCACGGGCCGCTGCCGTCGAAGGCGTAGGCGGGGCGGAGGGTGTCGCGGTCGGCGTGCGGGGCCTCCCAGCCGGGGCGGTCGGTCGCGCGCTGGTCGTCGGCGGGGTTCTCGTTCATGGGTGCTCTCCGGTCGTCCCTCGACCACCCCGGGGGTGGCGGTGTGTTCCTCGACGACCCGGTCGGGCGTCGACGGAGACCAGTACAGGAGCCGAACCCATGACGACCCTATGAACGGGCCCTGTGGCTGCTCCGGGCTTCCTCGGGGGCCGCCGTACGAGGTGCGGGATTAGGCTTGCCGCACCTCCCATGCGCGCGTCCTCACCCGTCACCCCCGCCGTCCGGCCCCGCCCGGAACCCGCCTCGCGGTCCCGTCTCGTCGGGGCGGCGCTGCTCGCGGTCGCCGTGCTCGTGGTCGCCGTCGCGCTCTCCGTGGCCTTCGGCTCGCGCCCGATCCCGCTCGGCACCGTGGTCGACGTCGTCCTGCACCCCGACCGGAACGACGACGTCGGGCTGATCGTCCTGGGCAACCGGGTGCCGCGCACGATCGTCGGGCTGCTCGCCGGTGCTGCGCTCGGGGTGGCCGGCGCCGTCATGCAGGGCGTGACCCGGAACCCGCTCGCGGACCCGAGCATCCTCGGCATCAACGCCGGAGCGGCCCTCGCCGTCGTCGTCGGCATCGCGGTGTTCGGCATCAGCGGGACGGCGGCCTACCTGCCCTTCGCCTTCGTCGGCGCCGGACTTGCGGCGCTGCTCGTCTACGGCATCGCGGCCGTCGCCCGCCGAGGCCTGTCACCGGTCGGGCTCGCCCTCGCCGGGGCGGTGGTCGCCGCCGCGCTGTCGTCGATCACGACCGCTGTGCTCGTGTCGAGCCAGAGCCTGCTCGACCAGCTCCGCTTCTGGCAGGTCGGCGCGCTCGCGGGGAAGGACCTCGGCACGGCCGGGGTCGTCGCGGTCCCGGTGCTCGTCGGGCTCGTCGTGGCCGCCGGACTCGGCCGCTCCCTGAACACCCTCGCCCTCGGGGACGAGCTGGCGGCCTCGCTCGGCCAGCGGGTCGTGCTCGTCCGCGTCGTGGGCGGCGTCGTGACGGTCCTGCTCGCGGGCTCCGCGGTGGCCGCCGCCGGACCGATCGCGTTCGTCGGCCTCGCCGTCCCGCACGCCGTCCGCCGACTGAGCGGACCCGACCAGCGCTGGACGATCCTCCTGTCCGCCCTCGTCGCACCCGCGCTCCTGCTCGTCGCCGACGTGATCGGACGTGTCGTCGCGTACCCGGGGGAGCTGCAGGTCGGGATCGTCACCGCCCTCATCGGTGCACCGGTCTTCATCTGGCTCGTCCGGTCGCGGGTGGTGACCGGCCTGTGACCGCCCTCCGCCGCGAGCTCGTCGTCCTCGGCGCGGTGCTCGTGCTCCTGGTCGCCCTCGTGCTCGTCGGCCTCGGCGTGGGGGAGATCCCGCTCTCGCCGCTGCAGGTCGCCGGTGCACTGGTGGGCCACGGCGACACCGTCTCGGACTTCGTGATCGGGCAGCTCCGCGGGCCCCGGGTCGCCGGGGCGCTGCTCGTCGGGGCCGCGCTCGGTGCGGCCGGCGGCATCGTGCAGAGCGTCGTGCGCAACCCGATCGCGAGCCCGGACGTCATCGGCATCACCTCGGGCGCGAGCGCCTCGGGCCTGACCGCGATCGTGCTCTTCGGCGCGAGCGGCGGCGTGCTCTTCGGGTCCGTCGTGGTCGGAGCCGTGCTCGTGTCCGTCGTGGTCGCGGCGCTCTCGTGGCGCCGCGGGATCACCGGCAACCGCGTCGTCCTGGTCGGCATCGGGGTCGCCGCGATCTGCCTGAGCACCACCGGGTGGATGCTGACCGCCGGCACCGTGCAGCAGGCCGGCACCGCGCTCCTCTGGCTCTCCGGCAGCCTGAACGCCGTCGACCGGACGCTCGTCGGCATCCTCGCCGTCGCCGTCGTCGTGCTCCTGGCCGCCGCGCTCGCGCAGTCCCGGCGGCTGACGGTCCTCGCGCTCGGCGACGAGGTCGCGGCCGCCCTCGGCCTCCGGCCCGACCGGGCGAAGGTGCTCCTGCTGCTCACCGCCGTGGGGCTGACCGCGGGGGCGGTGGCGACCGCCGGACCGGTCGCCTTCGTCGCGCTGATGGCCGCCCCGATCGCACGCCGTCTCGTCGGCAACGGTCGCGTCGCGCTCGGGGTGGTCGCTGCCGTCGGCGCGGTCGTCACGCTCGCGAGCGACCTGGTGGCGCAGTTCGCGATCCCCGGCAACGCACTGCCGGTCGGGGTGGTCACGGGCGTCGTCGGGGCGCCGTACCTGCTCTGGCTGCTCGCACGCGGGCGGTAGCGGCGCCGCGCGAGCCCGGGCGGAGCCCTCGGGAAGGAACGGGTGTCCGTGGCGGACGGGAGGCACGGGGCGGGCCGGTGCCGCGCCTCCCGTCCGTCGGGTGCTGCCGTCGCTCCGTGCCGCCCGGCAGCGCTCGGCCGGGTACCGGCCCGGCCGCGCCCTGCGGCCCGTGCGGGGAGCCGCGTGCGGCCCACGCGATGCCGCACCGCGCTGCGTGATCCCGCACACAACCGCCCCGACCCCCCGTTCGGGTGTCGGCGCCCGCGCCGATCCCTCGTACCGTCGTCCCGACCGACCGGACACCCGACAGCGCCCGACCCGACGGAGCGCTGGTCCGTGAGGAACGAAGGACTGCCATGCCTGATCTGCCCGCCGGCGCACCGACGCGCCGTCGTCAGTGGGGTGCCGAGCGCCGGACCCGTCCGCTCGACACCCTGCACGCCCGCCCCTCCGACCGGAAGCTCGTCTCCGGGCGGGTGGCGATCATCCTGACCATCGCCTTCTGGCTGGCGTACGTCGTCTACACCGTGATCCGCCAGTTCCTCGACTACGGCACCGAGAGCTTCCGCTTCACCACCGAGGCGATCTCGTACCTCGTGGTGGTGACCTTCCTCACGTTCTCGGCGCTCATGCACCTGGTCGCCCGCCAGGGTGCGATGGAGCGCTTCGCGGCCCACGTGCGGGTCCCGCGCGCCGAGCTCGACCGGCACTTCGCGACCGGCCACGACGCACCGATGACCGTCCTCGTGCCGAGCTACGCCGAGGAGCCGGACGTCGTCGCGACCACCCTCTGGTCGGCGGCGCTGCAGGAGTACCCGTCGCTGCGGGTCGTCCTGCTGGTCGACGACGCGCCCTTCCCGACCGACCCGGAGACGCTCGACAGGCTCGACCGCACCCGCGCGGTGGCCGGTCGCATCCAGGCGCAGCTCGAGGCGCCCTCGCGCCGCTTCCAGGAGGCGTTGTTCTCCGCCGAGGTCGAGGCGGACGCGGCACCGTTCGCCAGCACGCACGCGCTCCGGACCCTCGTCGAGCACCACCGGTGGGCCGACGCGTGGCTCCGCCGGAACGCCCGCGAGCACGAGGTCGCCGACCACGTCGACCGGTTCTTCCACGACCAGGTGCTCGTCGGGCTCGCGGACGAGTTCCGCCTGACCGCCGCGGCGCTCGAGGCCGCGATCGCCGACGCCGTCGCCCTCGGTCACGACTTCAGCGAGGTGACCTCCGCCCGGGCGCTCGAGCTGCAGCGCCGGCTCGCCTGGACCTTCACGGCCGAGCTCACGACCTTCGAGCGCAAGCGGTACGTGAACCTGTCCGACGAGGCCAACAAGGCGATGAACCTCAACGCGTACATCGGCCTGATGGGCGGGGCGTACGCGTTCGACGAGACCGCGTCCGGCACCGTCCTGCGCACCGTCGCCGACCCGGCCGCCGCCGACCTCGTGGTGCCGGCCTCCGACTACCTCCTGACGCTCGACGCCGACTCCGTGCTGCTGCGCGACTACTGCCTGCGCCTGGTCTACTTCCTCGAGCAGCCGGAGAACGCCCGGGTCGCGGTGACGCAGACCCCGTACTCGTCCTTCCGCGGAGCCGCCACGCGCATCGAACGGCTCGCAGGTGCCACCACCGACATCCAGCACATCCTGCACCAGGGGATGTCCCGGTACGACGCCACCTTCTGGGTCGGGGCGAACGCCGTGATCCGCACGCAGGCGCTGCGCGACATCGAGGAGGTCGAGACCGTCGGCGGCTTCGAGGTGAAGCGCTACGTGCAGGACCGCACCGTGATCGAGGACACCGAGTCGAGCGTCGACCTGGGCATGCACGGCTGGACGCTCGTCAACTACCCGGAGCGCCTGTCCTACAGCGCAACGCCGCCGGACTTCGGGTCGCTCGTCGTCCAGCGCCGACGCTGGGCGAACGGCGGTCTCCTCATCCTGCCGAAGTACGTCCGGCAGGTCCGCGAACGCAGGGCCCGTGGCGAGCGGGTGGGTCTCGTCGAGATGGCGCTGCGCGTCAACTACATGGCGTCGATCACCTGGGCGTCGTTCGGGCTCGTCTTCCTGCTCGCGTACCCGTACGACTCGCGCCTGCTCAGCCCGATGGTGCTCCTCGCCGCGCTGCCGTACTTCTGGCTGCTGTCGAGCGACCTGCGGTACTGCGGGTACAAGCGCACCGACGTCCTCCGCATCTACGGCTTCAACCTGATCCTGACCCCGGTGAACGTCGCGGGCGTGCTCAAGAGCATCCAGCAGGCGCTGACGGCCAAGAAGATCCCGTTCGCCCGGACGCCCAAGGTGCGGGACCGCACCGCCTCGCCGGCGCTCTACGTGCTCGCGCCGTACGCGATCGTGGCGTTCTCGGTCTTCACCTTCGTGCGTGACTACGGCGCGCAGAACTGGGGGAACGCGGTCTTCGCCGCCTTCAACGCCCTGCTCGCCACCTACGCGATCGTCGCCTACATCGGCGTGTGGAACTCCGTGGTCGACGTCTGGCTGTGGGCCACCCGGTGGATGTACTACGACCCCTCGGCGCGAGCGGCCCGTCGTGCCGCTCGTCACGCCGCCCGCGCAGAGCGTCGGCACGGACGTCGTCGCCACGGGGTCGGCCCGGTCCCGGAGCCGGTCACCGAGGACTGGCACGCGGTCCTCTACTTCGGCCACGGCGGCGGCAACCTGCCCGTGCGCCACGACGCCGACGTCGTCGGTGCGACCGGCACCCGCCCGGTCGCCTCCA
>CAJYIG010000160.1 GCA_913774725.1 uncultured Curtobacterium sp.
GACCTGCGCGGGGCAGCTCCGGGCGTTCGGGCAGCGGAGGTCCTTGTCGCCCTCCTTCGCCGGGGCGAGAGGCGTGCCGCACTCGGGGCACGCGGCGGGCATCACGAACTCGCGCTCGGTGCCGTCACGGAGCTCGACGACCGGGCCGAGTACCTCGGGGATCACGTCGCCGGCCTTCCGGAGCACGACGGTGTCGCCGATCAGGACGCCCTTCGCCTTGACGACGTCCTGGTTGTGCAGGGTGGCCTGGCGGACGACGGAGCCTGCCACCTCGGCTGGCTGCATCACGGCGAACGGGGTCGCGCGACCGGTCCGGCCGACGCTCACGACGATGTCGAGGAGCTCCGTGTGGACCTCTTCCGGCGGGTACTTGTACGCGATCGCCCAGCGCGGTGCCCGCGAGGTCGACCCGAGCTCCTCGTGCAGGGCGAGGTCGTCGACCTTCACCACGACGCCGTCGATCTGGTGCTCGACCGACGCGCGACGCTCGCCCGTGGACCGGACGAACCCGAGCACCTCGTCCACGGTGTCGAAGACCCGGTAGTGCGAACTCGTCGGGAGGCCCCAGGTCTGCAGGAGCTCGTACACCTCGGACTGCGCGTGCACCTCGGTGTCGTGCTCGAGCTCGCGGACCGGCCAGGCGCCGATGCCGTGCACGAGCATCCGAAGACGACGCAGACGGTCGACCATGAGCGCGCGCTTCGCCTCGGACTTGCCCTCCTCCTTCTGGCGCAGCGACCCGGCGGCGGCGTTCCGCGGGTTCGCGAACACCCGCTCCCCCGCCTCGCGCTGCCGGGCGTTCAGCTCGTCGAACTGCGCGACCGGGAAGAAGATCTCGCCGCGGACCTCGACGATCGCGGGGTGCCCCTCGCCGGAGAGGCGGTCCGGGATGGTCCCCATCGTCCGCACGTTGCCGGTGACGTCCTCGCCCACGACGCCGTCACCGCGGGTCGCCGCCGAGACGAGCCGTCCGTGCTCGTACCGCAGGTTGATCGCGAGCCCGTCGATCTTCAGCTCGGTCAGGAACCGCACGTGCTCGGAGCCGGCGTCGCGCTGGACCTTGTCGGCCCATTCGGTCAGCTCCGCGGGGCTGAAGACGTTGTCCAGGCTGAGCATCCGCTCGGCGTGCTCGACCGGCGCGAACTGCACGGTCTGTGCCTGGCCGCCGACGGTCTGCGTCGGGCTGTCCGCGGTGAGCAGGTCCGGGAAGCGCTGCTCGATCGCGTCGAGACGGCGGACGAGCGCGTCGTAGTCACCGTCGGACACCGTGGAGCCGTTACCCTCGTAGTACTGGTCGCGCAGCTCGTTGACGCGCATCCGGAGGCGGTCGACCTCCCGCTGGGCCTGCGCGGCGTCGAGGTCGGCCGGGGCCAGCGTCTCGAACGTCGAGTCGGCCGAGTCGGGGGTCGTGTCGCTCATGCCTCTGTTCTACCGTGCACCGCCGACCCCGGACGCAGCGGGCTGCAGGGCCCCGGCGCAGCGAACGCAGCACCCCGGACGCAGCGGACTGCACGGCCCAGGACCCAGCGCACGCAACACCCCGGGCGCAGCGGGCACCAGCTGCACGCCCCCCGCGCACTCGACTCAGACGGCCGCGGGCACCGCCGACACCGTCCGGTCGATGGTGCACTGCCCGAGCACCCGGGTGCCGACGTAGACCACCGCCGTCTGGCCGGGAGCGACCCCCGACAGCGGCTCGTCGACGTCGATCACGAGCTCGCCGTCGGCCACCCGCGCCGTCGCCGGCACCGGGTCGGCGTGTGCCCGGATCTGCACGTCGCACGCGAAGGGCTCGGACGGGTCGACCGGCGCCGTACCCGCCCAGGTGAAGCGGGACCCGGCCATCGACCGGACGTCGAGGGCCTCCTTCGGTCCGACGACCACGGTGTTGTCCTTCGGCCGGATCTCGAGCACGAAGCGCGGCTTGCCGTCCGGTGCCGGGCGTCCGAGGTGCAGCCCGCGCCGCTGACCGACCGTGTAGCCGGTCGCGCCCTCGTGCTCGCCGACGACGGTGCCGTCGCGCTCCACGACCGATCCCGACTCGGCACCGACGCGGTCCGCCAGCCACCCGCGGGTGTCCCCGTCCGGGATGAAGCAGATGTCGTACGAGTCGGGCTTCTGCGCCACCGTGAGTCCGCGTGCCGCCGCCTCGGCCCGGACCTCGTCCTTCGACGGGGTCGCACCGAGCGGGAACATCGCGTGCTCGAGCTGCTCGGCCGTCAGCACGCCGAGCACGTACGACTGGTCCTTCGCCCACGCCGCCGACCGGTGCAGCTCACGTGCGCCGTCGGCCCCGGTCACGATCTAGGCGTAGTGCCCCGTGCAGACGGCGTCGAACCCGAGGGCGAGCGCCTTCTCGAGCAGCGCCGCGAACTTGATCCGCTCGTTGCACCGCATGCACGGGTTCGGGGTGCGGCCGGCCTGGTACTCCGCGACGAAGTCGTCGACGACGTCCTCCTTGAACCGCGCCGAGAAGTCCCACACGTAGTACGGGATCCCGAGCGCCGAGGCCGCCCGCTGCGCGTCCATCGAGTCCTCGATCGTGCAGCAGCCGCGGCTACCGGTCCGCAGCGTGCCGGGCATCCGGCTCAGGGCCAGGTGCACGCCGACCACGTCGTGCCCGGCGTCCACGGCCCGCGCCGCGGCCACCGCCGAGTCGACCCCACCGCTCATCGCCGCAAGTACACGCATGCATCCAGGGTAAGCGCATCCCCCGACCGGCTCAGGCGTACCGTTGCTCGACGATGACCAGCACCACGAACGACGCCTTCGACCGCCGCGGCGTCCTGCTCTCCGGCTTCCTGCCCGCGGCGCTCTTCGCGATCGGCGAGGGGGCGATCATCCCGATCATCCCGATCGCCGCGGACTCCCTCGGTGCGAGCCTGGCGTTCGCGGGCTTCGTCGCGGCGCTCATCCTGGTCGGCGAGCTCATCGGCGACGTGCCCTCCGGCGTCGTGGTCGGACGGATCGGCGAGCGCAACGCGATGATCGGCGCCGCGGTGGTGTCGGTCGTCGGTCTGCTCGTCTGCGTCGTGTCGCCGAACGCCTGGGTGCTCGCGGTCGGGGTGTTCCTGGTCGGTGTCTCGACCGCGGTCTTCGCGCTCGCCCGGCACGCGTACATGACGACCGCGATCCCCATGCGGATCCGGGCGCGTGCGCTGTCGAGCCTGGGCGGGGTGTTCCGCTTCGGCTACTTCGTCGGCCCGTTCGTCTCCGCCGGGGTGGTCCACCTCACCGGGACGACGCAGAGCGCCTTCTGGATCCACGTGGTCTGCTGCCTGGCGGCAGCGGTGGTGCTCCTCGTCCTGCGCGACCCCGCGACGGGCGTGCGCGGTCTGCGGTTGCCGAGCCGGGCCTCCAGACCGGACGCGCCGAACGCGACCGACACGACGGCCGCATCGGACGCGACCGACGGCACACACGCGACCGACTCGCGCACCGCCCCCGCACCGCACCCCGACGAGCCCCCGACCGACACCGGGGCGCAGTTCGTCGAGCGCGAGGCACACGGCCTCTTCCGCACCATCCGCGAGAACCGGGCCGTCCTCGCCCGGCTCGGCAGCGGCGCGGCGCTCATCGGCGCACTCCGCGCCGGACGCCAGGTGATCCTGCCGCTCTGGGCCGTCAGCGTCGGCCTCGACGACGCCTCGGCGGCGCTCGTGATCGGCATCGCCGGCGCCGTCGACTTCGCGCTCTTCTACACGAGCGGGCAGATCATGGACCGCTGGGGCCGCCTCGCGAGTGCCCTGCCGTGCATGCTCGGTCTGGCGGTGTCCTACTTCCTGCTCGCCTGGAG
>CAJYIG010000161.1 GCA_913774725.1 uncultured Curtobacterium sp.
CTCGTCCAGACGGGCGCCCTGCTCTTCGGGATCGTCTTCCTCATCGTCGGCATCGCCGGCTTCATCCCCGGCCTGACCATGGACATGGGCACGCTGTCCTTCGCGGGCAACAGCTCGATGGCCATGCTTCTCGGCCTGTTCCAGGTGTCGGTGCTCCACAACATCGTGCACCTGCTGTTCGGCATCGTCGGCCTGCTCGCCGCCCGCTCGGCCGCGGGTTCGCGCTCGTACCTGCTCGTCGGCGGCATCATCTACGCCGTCCTGTTCGTCTTCGGCCTCTTCGTCGCGAACATGGCGGGCGCGGCGAACTTCGTCCCGCTGAACAGCGCCGACAACGTGCTGCACGCACTGCTCGCCGTCGCGATGATCGTCCTCGGCGTGCTGCTCCCCCGCGCGGGTCGCACCGCGCGCTGATCGACCTCGGTGGGCCGTCCGGTGCTGGGCGGTCCGCCGGACCAGCGGTGGCCTCCCCGGGGATCAGGGGCCATCGGACGCCCCCGTCGCAGCAGCGGCGGGGGCGTCGTCGTGCACGGCGCGCGGGGGCGTCGTCCTGCACGGCGCGCGGGGGCGTCCTCGTGCACGGTGCGCGGGGTCGAGGAGTGGACCCGCGCGCGACGCGTCAGCCCTCCGGCAGGTACTCGTGGCGGAAGCGGGGCATCACGGCAGCGATGTGGTCGTAGTCGTGGTCCGCGGTCAGCACCACGGCATCCTCGGCCACCGCGTACGCAGCGACGAGGACGTCGACGACTCCCGCCCCGCGCACGTACCCGCGGTGCCACAGCGACTGCTGGATCTCGAGCGCGGCGTTCGCGGACGGCACCACGTCCGCCGGCAGGAACGCGGCCATGTCCTCGGCCAACGCAGCGTGTTCGGCGCTGTCCCGTGCGGAGAAGCAGTACTCCAGCACCTGGGGAGGGCAGGTCCGGATCAGGTCCTGTGTCGCAACCACCCGGTGTCGTGCAGCGATCGACGGGCAGCGTCTGGCCTTCCACCACACGGAGTTGTCGACGATGTCGGCGCTCACTGCCCGTCGACGGGGACGCCGGGTGCCGAGTAGTGCACGACGGGAGCGTGCGTCTGCTCGTCGAGCACGTCGCGGGCGAGGATGCGTTCGGCCGCGGCCGGCTGACGCCGCACGGCGATCAGCGTCTGCAGCGCACGGTTCACGACGTCGCGGTTCGTGCGTGCACCCGTGAGCTCCTCGGCGGTGTCGAGCACCGCCTGGTCGAGGTCGATCGTCGTGACGGTCGTGCGGTCCTCCAGCGTCCCAGGGTCGAGCGGGATCGTTCAACGGTCTGTACAAGACCGACACGTCGGGATCGAGACGTCAGAGGCGCAGCGCGAGGGCGTTCGCGGTCAGGCCCGCCGCCGTCCCGCAGAGCAGCACGGTGTCACCGCGACGGAGTCGTCCGTCGTCGAGGCACCGCGCGAGCATGAACGGTACCGACGACGACACCGAGTTCCCGAACGCGGCGACCTCGTCGACGTACTTGTCCGTCGGGATCCCGATCCGGCGCATCGCGAGCCCGATCGCCCCGCTGGCCTGGTGCGGCACGACCAGGTCGACGTCGTCGAGCCCGAGCCCGCTGCGCTCCCAGAACCGCGCGAAGAACCCGGGCAGGACCCGGAGCATCCCGGTCAGGGCGCGGCGGCCGTGCATGTCGAACAGGTAGTCGGCCGGGTCCCCCTCGGCGTACTGCTGGGCCGGGTACCGGGACAGACCACCCCGGAGCTCGGTGTCGTGGGCGTGTTCCGGCCAGGTCTGCTGCAGCGCCGACAGCACCCCCTGCGTCCCGTCGCCGCGCGTGAGCACCACGGCGGCAGCGGCGTCCGAGAACAGCTCGGCGGACTCGCGCTGCGCCGGGTCGAGGAAGCGCGACCCGACGTCGCCGGAGACGACGAGCACCCGCTCGTGGTCGCCGTCCTCCAGGTAGCGGGAGGCGACGTCGAGCGCCGTGATGAAGCTCGTGCAGGTGGAGTTCACGTCGAGGGCCGCCGCCCGGGCGTCGGGCGCGACCCGCTCCATCACGAGGGCCGCCGTGCACGGGATCGGCTGCACGCCCGCGGCGCAGGCGGCGATCACCAGGTCGAGGTCGGCGGCGTCGATGCCGGCGTGCTCGATCGCGCGTGCGGCCGCCTCGGCGAGCATGTCGAGCTGTGACACGTCGTCGGCGATCCGGTACCGCGTGACGGTGCGGGCACCGCTGCCGTAGGTGACCCTCCGGTCGGGCAGTGCCGTCCCCCAGCCGGCGATGGCGCAGTGCTTCATGGTCCCCCTCGGTCCTCGTCGTCGTCGGCGAGCAGGTCCACCCCGGTCCGGTGCTCGTCGTGGCTGAACAGCAGTCTGACACCGGCGCGCTCGAGTGCGAGCAGGCGTTCGGCGGTGCCGCGTTGCGCTCCGGAGTCGTGCGCGACCGCCCGCGGCAGGAGGCGCAGGTCGCGTTCCCGCCCGAGCAGGTCTCGGCTCCACGCGGCGTCGCCGGCGAGCAGCAAGCGGTCCTCGACCAGCAGGCCGAGGTGTCCGTCCGCGTGTCCGGGCAGACGGACGAGGCGGGTGCGACCGTCCCCGAACGGGTCGGCCGTCGCGAGTCCGATCCCGGCGAGCGGACCGGTCGGCGCGGGACCGAAGGCGCTGTCCGGGACGACCCGGAGCCGTTCGGCGAGGCCCTCGGGCAGCAGTCCGCGCAGCTGCCCGGCGAGCAGCCGTGGGCGGGCGATGCTGCGGGCGACACCCTCGGTGACGAGCACCGTGGCGTGCGGGACGGCTCCGAGTCCGCCGACGTGGTCGGGGTGCAGGTGGGACAGGACGACGTGCGTGACGGCGTCCGTGTCGACGGCGTCGGCGAGCGTGCCGCCCGTCGGGACCACGGGTGGGAGCAGGCGTCGGTACGCCCAGCCCGCCGGACCGGTCCGCCACGGCAGGGGCGCGTACCCGGTGTCGAACAGGACGGTACGGTCCGGACCGGTCCAGGTGAACACGTTCGCGGGGAAGACCCGGCGTCCGCGCGGCGCACCGCGCACGAGCCCGTGCACGTCGTGGGTCGTCCACCCGCAGGCGGCGGCGCGCAGGACACCGAGCGGGCGCTCCGCGACGCGGCTGTCCGCCGGACGCTCAGCCACGCGCCTGCTCATCGGCGCGACGACCCCGCTGCCCGGCGGGGGCGTAGCTCGCCAGTGCCGCGTCGAGCCCGACGACCGGCTCGTACCCGAGCACCCGCCGGGCACGGGTCAGGTCGAGCGTCTGCGAGTGCGTGATCGTCGACACCGTGTACCGGGTGACCGGCGGTTCGGGCTGCCCGGGCAGCACCGCGCACACGGCCTCGAGCACGGCGGCCAGCGCGGCCACCGGCCCGGCGGGCACGCGCAGGTACCGCGGGCGCACCCCGAGTCCGGTGAGCAGCTGGTCGAGGAGCTCGACGAACGGGCGCGGGTCACCGTTCGTGATGTTGAAGGCGAGTCCGGCGGCCTCCGGTACCTCGGCGGCGAGCCGGACGGCGAGGGCGACGTTCTCGACGGCGGTCAGGTCGACGAGTCCGCGTCCGCCGCGCAGGAGCGGCACCCCGACCCGGTCGTGCACGCGCAGCAGCCGTGGCACGAGTCCGGTGTCCCCCGCGCCGACGATGCCGCGTGGGCGCAGGACGACGATCTCGGGTCCGTCGGGGTCGCCGGTCGCGGCACGGAGGAGCGCCTCGGCGTGCAGCTTCGAGCGGATGTAGTGGTTCATCGGGCGGCTCGGGTCGACCTGGTCCTCGCGGATGTCGAGTCGGTCGCGCGGTGCGGCGTAGATGCCGGGCGACGACACGTGCACGAGCCGACGGGCCCCGACCCGCCGCGCGTACTCGAGCACCCGGGCGGTCCCGGTGACGTTGGCGTGCTCGAAGGCCGTCCACGGGCCCCACGGCGAGCTGAGCGCCGCGCAGTGCACGACGACGTCGGCGGGCACGTCCGAGCGGGCGAGGTCGTCGAGGTCGCCGACGTGCACGTCACCGGCGGGCAGCGCCGATGCCCGCCGGCCGGATGCCGTGACGTGGTACCCGTGCTCGCGCAGGTGCCGCACGACGTGGCCGCCGACGAACCCGCTCGCCCCCGTGACCAGTGCGCGCTCCCCGGTGCCCGTTCCCCCCACGGCCCCGATCCTACGGGCAGACCGGGTGCCCGCAGGAGCACCTCGAGGAGCACCTCGACGGTCCAGCAGGAGCACGGTACGACCAGGCGGCCCTAGGCTCGGGGCGTGCGGATCGCGCTGGTCACCGACTACTACCTGCCGACGCTCGGGGGCGTCCAGACGGCGGTGCGCTCCCTCGCTGAGGCTCTCGCGACCGCCGGGCACGACGTCACCGTCTTCTGTCCCGACGACCCCGCCGGCCCCGCGCACGCCCCCGGCCGCAGCGCTGCTCCGGCCGTGGTCGGCCTGCCCGTCTCCCCCGTGTTCCACCCCGACGGCTACCCCTTCGCGTGGTCCCCTCGACGCGTCCGCGCCCTGCTCCGCCGCGAGTTGGCTGCGCGCCGCATCGAGGTCGTGCACACGCACTCCGAGATGTTCGCCGCACTCGGCGGGCTCCGCGCCGCGCAGGACCTCGGCATCCCGGTGGTGCACACGATGCACGGCCGCATCGACGTCTACACGCGGAACGTCCTGCCCGTCCCCGCCGTGACGACGGTGCTCCTCGCCGTCCTGCACGCGACGCAGGTCCCCCGCCGGGGCATCCGCGTCGCTGCCGACGCCCCCTACACCCGCACGAGGACGGCGCGGCGGATGTGGCGGGTGATGCTCGCACAGTCGCGGGCGAGCGACCACGTGGTCGTCCCGTCGCGCCACTTCGCCGACAAGCTCGTCGACCGGGGCGTGCGGACTCCGGTGTCGGTCGTCTCGAACGGCATCGAGCCCGCGGTCCTCGACGCGATCGGGCCGGCGGCCGTCCGGACCCGGGCGTCCGACGAGCCGCTGCGGGTGCTGTGGGTGGGTCGGCTGTCGCCCGAGAAGCGTCCGGAGGTCCTGGTCGAGGCCGCCCGCTCGTTCCCGCCCGGCACCGTGGTCGACGTGCTCGGCGACGGCGTCGCGCGGGCCGCGGTCGCCCGGGCCGCGGTCGGGACCCCGGTCCGGTTGCACGGCTCGACCCCGCACGACGAGGTACTGGCCGCCATGCGTCGCGCGCACGTGCTGGTGTCGAGCTCCGTCGACTTCGACAACCAGCCGATGGTGATGCTCGAGGCGGTCGCCACCGGTCTGCCCGTCGTGCACTGCGACCCCGACCTCGCCGAGGTCGTCCCCGAGGGCGGCGGCTTCACGACGCCGTCACCGGACGCCGCGGGGATCGCGGCGGTCGTCCGGAGGGTGCACGACGGACCGGAGATGCTCGAGCGGGCGAGCGCCGCGCTGGTCGCGGCGCGCGGCAGTGCGGAGCAGCGTGTCGACGGGCTGGTGGCGATCTACGAGAGCGTCCTGCGTCCGTCCCCCGCCGCCTGACGACCTGGCAGTGACCGGCGGGGTCGCGGTCCCGGCGAGACCGGCCGTCGGTGTCGAGACGACTCCTCAAGCCATCGGCGCCGGGTGCCGTCGTGGACACCAGCTGCAGGTGGGCGAGGACGACCCTGGCACGCACGGCCTTCCCTCCGACCGCGTCCATCCGGAACACGGCGCGGTGCGACGACGTTGACCCACGCGGCGCCCGACCGGCGGGTGCCGCTGACGGAAGGTGTGCACATGACCCAGACGGTGCTCCTCGAGGTCCAGCTGCGGGACGACGTCACGCAGGACACCATCGACTCCGCGATCCGCGAGACCCTCGCCCAGACGGCGACCTTCGCGGGCAACGAGTCCCTCGAGGTCCTGGTCGACGACGACGACCCGCTGCGCCTCGTCGTGCTCGAGCGGTGGACGACCCCGGCCGACCACGACGCCTACGTCGCCTGGCGCGCCACCGACGAGGGTGCCCCGCGCGCCCTCGGCGCGATCGTCGCCGCCCCGCCCGTGACCCGCACGTTCAGCCGGACGCTCGACCTCGGCTGACCGGAGGGGTGACACCGTCACGGGCGCTCGGTAGATTGTTGAACAACCACCCGACGACGCAGGAGCGCCCGTGACGACGATCGACCTCAACAGCGACCTCGGCGAGGGCTACGGCGCGTGGACGGCCGGTGACGACCGGGCGGTCCTCGACCTCGTGACGAGCGCGAACATCGCGTGCGGAGCGCACGCCGGGGACCCGACGATCATGCTCGCGACCGCGCGCGCAGCCGTGGCACGAGGGGTCGCGATCGGTGCCCACGTGGCCTACCGGGACCTCGCCGGGTTCGGCCGACGCCCGGTGCACGTGACGCCGGACGAGCTGCACGCCGACGTCGTGCACCAGCTCGGCGCGATGGCCGCCGCGGCGACGGTCGCCGGCGGGCGCGTCACGTACGTCAAGCCCCACGGCGCGCTCTACAACACCGCCTGCGCCGACACGGTGCAGGCCGAGGCCGTCGTCCGTGCGGTCGCCGACGTCGACCCCTCGCTCGCCGTCCTCGCCCTGCCCGGCTCCGAGCTCCTCGCTGCGGCCGAGCGCCACGGTCTGCGACCCGTCGCCGAGGCCTTCGCGGACCGCGCCTACGAACCCGACGGCTCACTCGTGGCGCGCAGCCGTCCCGGCGCGGTGCTGCACGACCCGGACGAGGTCGCCGCTCGCGTGCTGCGGATGGTGACCGACGGCACCGCGACCGCCGTGGACGGGTCCGAGGTGCGGGTGGCCGCCGAGTCGGTGTGCGTGCACGGGGACTCACCCGGTGCCGTCGCGATGGCCCGGGCGATCCGGGAGCTCCTGTCGGCCGAGGGCGTGGAGCTCACCCCCTTCGCGCCGGGTACGACGACGCCGTGACCGAACGCACCGCTGCCGACGTCCGGCCGGCCGGGCGCTCCGCGGTCCTCGTCACCTTCGACTCCCTCGAACAGGTCGTGGCGTTCCGCGGCGGTCTCGGACCGGACCCCGAGGGCGTCCTGCCCGGCGTGCACGAGGTCGTGTCCGGCGCCCGGACCCTCCTCCTGCGCTTCGACCCGACGCGCACCGATCCCGCGCGGCTCCGGAGCGCACTCGACCTCGTCGTCCCGGTGCCACCGGCCCCGAGCACGGACGACGCCACCCTGGTCGTGCCG
>CAJYIG010000162.1 GCA_913774725.1 uncultured Curtobacterium sp.
CCCCTGGGGAGACGGTCTGGAGGCTCGTGGTCGCCACCGCGGGCGCCACCGGCAGGTGCTCGGTCACCGCATCCGCGTACCCGTACGCCGCGGTCGACGGCGGGACCGCCGCCGGGGGCGTCGCCGGCGCGGCCTGCGGCTGCGCCACCGGCACGGCGACGGGGTCACCGGCGGGCGGCGGCCACGACGACCCACCGGCCGGGGTCGTCCCCGTGGCCACCGTGCCGAGCGGGTCGCCCCAGACAGCCGATGCCTCCCAGCCGCCCTCGGTCGACAGGTCGTAGACGGCGTTGCTCGACGTCGGCACGGCGGGCTGGTCGGTCGGCGTCACCGCGTGCGCCGACGCCGCAGCGGCCGCAGCAGCAGCCGCGAGCCGCGCAGCCCGACGGCCACCGACCTCGTTGCCCGGACTCCCGGGGTGCCACCCGGCGACGGGGTCGTCGCCGGCCTCGATGTCGTACACCGATTCGTTCATCGTCCTCGTGCTCCCGGGCTACGCGACCACGCGCAGGATCTCGTCGACGCTGGTCAGGCCGAGCTTGACCTTCTCCCACCCGTCCTGCCGGAGCGTGAGCATGCCCTGCTGCTGGGCGACGCGGCTGATCTCGGCGCTCGAGGCGCGCGCGACCGCGAGGCGCTCGATCTCCTCGGTCACGGTCATGACCTCGTGCAGGGCGATGCGGCCGCGGTACCCGGTGTTCGAGCAGACGGCGCACCCGACCGGCGCGGAGAACTCCGGCACGGCCGCGTCCGGACGGTCGAGGAACCCGAGCGCGTGCAGCTGCTCGGCCTCGTACACGGCAGGGGCCTTGCACCGGTCGCAGAGCCGGCGGGCCAGCCGCTGGGCGACCACCGAGTCGAGCGCGGACCCGACCAGGAAGGGCTCGATGTCCATCTCCGTCAGACGGGTGACGGCCGACGGGGCGTCGTTCGTGTGCAGGGTGGAGAGCACCAGGTGCCCGGTGAGCGAGGCCTCGATCGCGATCTGCGCGGTCTCGTGGTCGCGGATCTCACCGAGGAGCACCACGTCCGGGTCGGATCGAAGGATCGAGCGCAGCGCGGACGCGAAGGTCAGGCCGGCCTTCGGGTTGACCTGCACCTGGTTGATCCCGGCCATCCGGTACTCGACCGGGTCCTCGACCGTGATGACGTTGATCTCGGGCTTCGCGACGGCGTTGAGCGTCGTGTACAGCGTGGTGGACTTGCCCGAACCGGTGGGCCCGGTGACCAGGATCATGCCGTACGGCTTCGAGTAGGACCGCTGGTACGCCTGGAAGTTCTGCTCCAGCAGGTTGAGGTCCTTGAGCGTCAGCGACGTGTTGGTGTTGTCGAGGATGCGCATGACGACCTTCTCGCCCCACACCGTGGGCAGCGTCGCCACGCGCAGGTCGATCTGCCGGCCGCCGTGCCGCACCGACATCCGGCCGTCCTGCGGCTTCCGACGCTCGGCGATGTCGATGTCGCTCATGATCTTGAGCCGGCTGATCACGCCGTTCTGGATGTTCTTCGGGGCCGGCGCCATCTCGTGCAGCACACCGTCGATGCGGTAGCGCACCCGGACCTCGTGCTCGCCCGGCTCGATGTGGATGTCGGAGGCGTGGTCCTGGATCGCCTGCGACACGAGCAGGTTGACGAAGCGGACGATCGGGACGTCGTCGAGCGCACCGTCGGTCAGGTCCACCTGCTGCTGGGTCTGCGCGGCCGACTGGTCCTCGAGCGACGAGGTCAGGTCGTTCAGCTCGTCGTCCGCACGCAGGTACCGGTCGAGGGCGCTGACGAGGTCGCGCTCCTCCACCTGGAGCGGCTTGATCGCGCGACCCGATGCGGTGCGGGCGTCGTCGATCGCGAGCACGTTCGACGGGTTCACCATCGCCAGCACGAGCGTCTCGCCCTCGAACCCGATGCCGAGCACGCCGTGGCGACGGCAGAGCGCCGCGGGCAGCATCGACACCGCGGTGCCGTCGACCGGGTAGTCGGTCAGCGGCACCGTGTGGGAGTTGTTCGAGGCCGCGCGCGCCGTGATGTACTGCGCCTCGCTCACGACGCCCTGGTCCACCAGGGAACGGATGGCACGCTCGTCGATCGCCTCGTCGCCGGTCATGGAGTCGAGGTGTTCGATCGGCAGTGCGCCGTTGAGGATGAGGATCTCGGACAGGGTGGCCATGTGTCCCGGGGCCTCCTTCGGGTCGAGACCGGGTCGTGGGGGTGTGCCCCGCAGCGGCGCGGCGCCCGTCCACGCTACGGCCGCCCGGTCCGGCCCCCGCAGTCCCACAACGAGGGGGCGACGGGGTGGCGTGTGCCCCCAGTGCTGGGGTACCGACGGGTACCGAGTGGTCCGGCTGGCGGTCGTCATGCGTCGATGCTCCGGCTCCGGCACGTCGGCGCGGGGTCCGGACCGGGTGTCGGTGGACGGGACGTCCACGGCCGTGCCTGTGCAGGAGGGTGCCGGCACGTGCAGGAAGAGCGGTGCAGCACCGGCCGGGGCACCTGCACGAGGAACCCCTCGACGTGCGGGGCCGCTGCGCGCCATGATGAGACATGGACATCACGAGCGTGACCGTGGGGCTCCCCGTCTCCGACATCGAGGCGTCCTGCCTCTGGTACGGCGCAGTGTTCCAGCGGGCAGATCCGGACCTCGAGCCCGAGGACGGCGTGGTGGAGTACGAGATCGGCGGCATCTGGCTGCAGCTGTACCTCGACGCCGACGCCGAGCGACGCCCCGCGACCGTCCGCTTCGGCGTCGACGACGTCCGGTCGCAGCACGCCCGCATCGGGTCGCTCGGCATCGACGTCGGACCGGTCGAGTGCGTCGACGGCGCCGTCGACTGGTTCGACGTCCGTGACCCCGACGGCAACGTCCTCAGCCTGTACTCGCTGGTCGACGAGAAGGGCCGCACCGCCTGAGACCCGACCGACCGGCGGAGACCCGACCGACCGGCCGACGGGAGGCACGGGGCGGGCCCGCCACGAGCCTCCCGTCCGGCCCTGGTCCAGCAACGAGGAAGGCCCCCGCATCCGAGGATGCGGGGGCCTTCCGGGTTCAGCTCAGGCTCAGTTGTAGGTGCCCGGCGTGAAGTCGTCCGACGAGAAGCTGTCGAAGTCGACGAAGCTCAGGTCGGCGTCCGAGAACGAGGAGTCGTCGGCGAAGATGCGGTTGGGGTACCGCTCCGCCTTGGCTTCCTCGGTCGCGGCGACGTCCACGTCACGGTACCGGCTGAGGCCCGTCCCGGCGGGGATGAGCTTACCGATGATGACGTTCTCCTTGAGGCCGACGAGGTGGTCCTGCTTGCCCTCCATGGCCGCCTGCGTGAGGACGCGGGTGGTCTCCTGGAAGGACGCGGCGGACAGCCACGACTCGGTCGCGAGGGACGCCTTCGTGATGCCCATGACCTCCTGGCGAGCCGAGGCGGTCTTGCGACCCTCCTGCAGCGCCGCACGGTTCAGCGCGTTGTAGCGCGACCGGTCGACGAGCTCACCCGGCAGCAGGTCGGTGTCGCCGTGGTCGACGACGGTGACCTTGCGGAGCATCTGGCGGACGATGACCTCGATGTGCTTGTCGTGGATCGGCACGCCCTGCGAGCCGTACACGTCCTGCACACCGTTGACGAGGTGCTTCTGGACCTCGCGCACACCCTTGACCCGGAGGACCTCCTTCGGGTCCACCGTGCCGGCGATGAACTGCTCGCCGAGCTCGACGTGCTGGCCGTCCTCGATGAGGAGGGTCGCACGCTTGAGCACCGGGTAGATGAACGGCTCGTCGCCGTTGTCCGGCGTGAGGATGATCCGACGACCCTTGTCCGTGTCCTCGATCGTGACGCGGCCGGGGGCCTCGGCGATCGGGGACGCGCCCTTCGGGGTGCGGGCCTCGAAGAGCTCGGTCACGCGGGGCAGACCCTGCGTGATGTCGTCGGCCGAGGCCGAACCACCCGTGTGGAAGGTACGCATCGTCAGCTGGGTACCGGGCTCACCGATGGACTGGGCGGCGATGATGCCGACCGCCTCGCCGATGTCGACGAGGTTGCCCGTGGCGAGCGAACGGCCGTAGCACTTCGCGCAGACACCGACGGCGGACTCGCAGGTCAGGACCGAGCGCACCTTGATGCTCTCGACACCCGCCTCGAGCAGCGTGTCCAGCAGGACGTCACCGACGTCCGAGCCGGCCTCGGCGACCACGGTGCCGTTCGCGTCCACGGCCTCGACGGCCAGGGTGCGCGAGTACACCGTGTTCTCGACGCGCGGGTCGCGGACGAGCCCGCCGTCCTCGCCCTTGGTCGCGATCGGGAGCTCGAGGCCACGGGTCGTCCCGCAGTCGTCCTCACGGATGATGACGTCCTGCGACACGTCCACGAGACGACGGGTCAGGTAGCCCGAGTCGGCGGTACGGAGAGCCGTGTCCGCCAGACCCTTGCGGGCACCGTGCGTGGCGATGAAGTACTCCGCCACGGTCAGGCCCTCGCGGTACGAGTTGATGATCGGGCGGGCGATGATCTCACCCTTCGGGTTGTTCACCAGACCACGCATACCGGCGATGTTGCGCACCTGCAGCCAGTTACCACGAGCACCCGACGAGACCATGCGGTTGATGGTGTTGTCGATCGGGAAGTTGTCGCGCATCTCCTGCGCGATCTCGTTCGTGGCCTCGGTCCAGATCTTGATCAGGTCGGCGCGGCGCTCCGCGTCGGTGATCAGACCCTTGTCGAACTCGCCCTG
This sequence comes from uncultured Curtobacterium sp., assembly GCA_913774725.1. Taxonomy (GTDB): domain Bacteria; phylum Actinomycetota; class Actinomycetes; order Actinomycetales; family Microbacteriaceae; genus Curtobacterium; species Curtobacterium subtropicum. Next base: position 4,711 of record CAJYIG010000162.1, read on the forward strand.
GACCTTGGCGGCCTGGACCTCGTAGCCCGCGATGATCTCCTTCTTGCGAGGAGGCGTCACGACGTCCGACAGCGCCACGGTCACACCGGAGCGCGTGCCCCAGTAGAAGCCCGCGTCCTTGATCCGGTCCAGCGCGGCGGCCGTCTCGGTCTTGGAGTAGCGCTCGGCGAGGTCGTTGACGATCGCGGAGAGGGTGCCCTTGTCGGTGACGCGCTGCACGAACGGGTAGTCCGCCGGCAGGGTCTCGTTGAAGAGCGCGCGGCCCAGCGTGGTCTCGAGGAGGATCGACTGACCCACCTCGTAGCCCTCGGGAGCCTCGCCCTCGGCGAAGTGGACACCCGACATGCGGATCTTCACCATCGCGTTGAGGTCCAGCGTGTTCTGGTCCTTCGCCATGATCGCCTCGGCGACCGAGGAGAACGAACGGCCCTCACCGACGGCGCCCTCGCGGACGG
>CAJYIG010000163.1 GCA_913774725.1 uncultured Curtobacterium sp.
CGTCGCTGACCGCGAGGATGTACAGCACCACGGCGGCGAGGAAGTTGATCGAGTCGGACGCCAGGATCGTACGGAGCGCCCGCTTCCAAACGGACTCCACCGCGCTCTCGAGCCCGCGGCCGTCCCGGAGCTCGTCACGGATGCGCTCGAAGTAGACGATGAACGAGTCCGCCGTGATGCCGATGGCCACGATGAGGCCCGCGACGCCCGCGAGCGAGAGCCGGTAGTCGACGCGCCACGACATGATCGCGATGACCAGGTAGGTGATCACCGCGGCGACGCCGAGCGACAGGACCGTGACGAACGCCAGCGCGCGGTACTGGATGATCGAGTAGATCACGACGAGGATCAGACCGATCAGACCGGCGACGAGACCGCCGACGAGCTGCGCGGTGCCGAGCGTCGCGGAGATGTTCTCGTTCGACTGCACCTGGAAGTTGATCGGCAGCGCGCCGTACTTCAGCTGGTCCGCGAGGGTCTTCGAGGTCTCCGCGGTGAAGTTGCCGGTGATCTGCGCCTTGCCGTTGGTGATCGCCGCGTTCGACGCCGGCGCGGTGATGACCGTGCCGTCGAGGACGATGGCGAACTGGTTCTGCGGCGGCTGGAGCTTGACCAGGCGGCTGGTGACCTCGCGGAAGTCGTCCGAGGCCTTGCCCTTGAAGGTCAGGTTGACGGCCCACTGGCCGGTCGTCGCGCCCTGCGAGTCGGTGGCGAGCCCGGAGGTCGCGTTGCTGATGCCGGAGCCGGAGACCTCGACGGGGCCGAGGATGTACTTGGCGGTGCCGTCCTGGTCGCACGTGACGAGCGGCTCGTCGTCGGGCGCCGTGGTGACGTCGTCCGGGGCCGCGCAGTTGTAGTTCGTGTAGAGGTCCTGCAGGGCCGGCGTGACCTGCGACAGGTCGCTGCCGTTCGTCGGCTTCGTGCTCGGGGTCGCCTCGAGCGACGCGGGCGGCGAGTACGGCGTGGGCGACGCGGTCGCTCCGTCACCGCCGACGGCGGTGTTCGTCGCGGCCTCGGTGTAGAGCACCGGGCGGAAGGTGAGCTTTGCGGCCGCCTCGATGCGGTCGATCGTCGCCTTGTCCGGCTTGCCGGGGATGGACACGACGATGTTGTTCGTGCCCTGCGTGTTGATCTGCGACTCGGAGACGCCCGTCGCGTTGATGCGCTGGCGGATGATGTTGACCGCCTGGTTCAACTGCTGCGCGGTGACGGACCCACCCTCGGTGTTCTGCGCGGCGAGGGTGAGCTGCGTGCCGCCCTGCAGGTCGAGTGCCAGCTCCGGCACCCAGCTCGCACCGGCGAACCACTCGTTCGTGTCGTCCTTGCTGTTGGCCGCGAGCACCGACGCAGCGGTGTTCAGGCCGGCCAGGGCCGCCATGATGATCACCAACCAGGTGAGCGAGCGCAGCGCCTTCTTGACGGGTGTCGATCGTGCCACCGGTCGTCTCGTCTTTCTGTTCAGGACCGACGGCGACGCGGCCGGCGGCGGTGGGGGTCGCCCGGCCTGCTGACCCGGCGACCGAGGGCGTCAGTCTTCGGTCTTGCGCTTGGTCGGGTCGGTCTCCTCGACCCGCTCGCCGTAGACCGGCTCGCCGTTGAGCTCGGCGACCGGCTTCGGTGCCGCGGCGTCGTCCTCGGCCACGACCGTCGTCTCGACGTCGGAGGCGTTGTCGTCCACGACGCGCGAGAGCGTCTGGCGGTGGACGGTGACGACCGTGCCCGGCGCGATCTCGACGTCGGCGGTGACCTTCTCGTCGTCGACCGAGAGCAGCGTGCCGTACAGACCGAACGACAGCATGACGCGGGCGCCCGGGACCATCTTCGTCTGCAGGTCCGCCTGCTGCTTCTTGCGCTTGCGGCTGCTGTAGAACATGAAGGCGGCGAACGCGACGATGATGACGATGAGGAAGAGTGATTGGTCCATGGGGGCGTTGCCTTCTCTGGTTGCTCGGATCCAGCCGGAGCGGTCGTTGCTCGGCTTCGGGCCGTAGCAGTCTAGGGCACGGGCGTGTCCGTGATCGGGCAGCCACCTGAGCGTGGTCCCACGATGGTACTGTCGGTCACTCAGAATACTGCATGTGAGATCAGTCGTCGAACAGCCCGGGCTGCCCGCCGACGCCCTCGCCCGGGGTGATCCCGAAGTGGCGCCAGGCCTGTGGCGTCGCGATCCGTCCTCGGGGCGTCCGGGTGACGAGTCCGACGCGGACCAGGAACGGTTCCACCACCGACTCGATCGTCTCGGACTCCTCGCCCACGGACACCGCGAGGGTGTTCAGGCCGACCGGACCGCCGTCGAACCGCGTGAGCATCGTCTCCACCACGGCGCGGTCGAGCCGGTCGAGCCCGAGCTCGTCGACGTCGTACAGGTCGAGTGCGCCCTGCACGGCTGCCATGCCGTCCGAGGTGCGGTGCACGAGGGCGTAGTCGCGCACACGGCGCAGCAGGCGGTTCGCGATGCGCGGGGTCCCGCGGGAGCGCCCGGCGATCTCGCGCAGCGCCGAGCGGTCGATCTGCAGCTCGAGCAGGTGCGCGGCACGGATGAGGACCTGTTCGAGCTCGTCCTTCTCGTAGAACTCGAGGTGGGCCGTGAAGCCGAACCGGTCGCGGAGCGGGTTCGGCAGGAGGCCCGCGCGGGTCGTCGCTCCGACCAGGGTGAACGGCGCGAGGTCGAGCGGGATGCTCGTCGCGCCCGCCCCCTTGCCGACCATGACGTCGATGCGGAAGTCCTCCATCGCCAGGTAGAGCATCTCCTCCGCCGAGCGTGCCATGCGGTGGATCTCGTCGATGAACAGGACCTCGCCCGGCACCAGCGAGGACAGCACCGCGGCGAGGTCACCGGCGTGCTGGATCGCGGGGCCGCTCGACATCCGGAGCGGACGACCGGACTCGTGCGCGACGATCATCGCGAGGGTGGACTTGCCGAGCCCCGGCGGGCCGGCCATCAGGATGTGGTCGGGCGTGCGCTCCTGCAGCGCCGCGGCCTTGAGGAGCAGGTCGAGCTGGCCGCGGACCTTGCGCTGGCCGACGAACTCGTCGAGGGACTTCGGACGCAGCGCGCCCTCGAACGCCAGTTCTTCCTGCGACTCGGCGCCGGCCGAGGTGATGCCGTTCACCGTCCGGCCCCGGCGGGACGGAGCGTGCCGAGCGCGGCGCGGAGCAGCGCCTGCGTGCCCATCGCGGCGGCGCCCGGGTCGTTCGCCACGACGGCGTCGACCGCGGATTGCGCGGCGTCCTCACGCCAGCCGAGCCCGACGAGCGCCGAGACGACGTCGACCGACGCGGGGTGCGCAGCCGTGCCCGTGCCGACCGCAGTCTTCGGGGCCTGCTCGAACGCGACGAGCTTGCCGGACAGGGCGACCGTGATGAGCTTCGCGGTCTTCGGGCCGATGCCGGACACCTTGCGGAAGGCCGCGTCGTCCTCGCTCGCGACGGCGTTCGCGATCTGCGCCGGGTCCATGTGTGCGAGGACGCCGAGCGCCGACTTCGGCCCGACGCCGGAGACGCTGCGGAGCAGGTCGAACACCTGGAGGGCGTCGGTCGACTCGAACCCGAAGAGCAGGTGCTCGTCCTCACGCACGATCATCGCCGTGCGCAGGAACACCTCGGAGCCGTGGCGCATCGTCAGGGCGTGCGCGGGCGTCACCGTGACGGCGTACCCCACTCCCCCGACCTCGATCACGACGGCCGATCCGGAGACGTCGATGCAGGTTCCCCGGAGGCTCGCGATCATGCCCACGAGCCTAGGGCCGCCCACCGACGGAGCCGGACCGCCGCGCGGCGGCAGCGGCCCCCACACGGGCCGCCGCGGCGCCGCCGGCACCAGGGCGCGACGCCGCGGCCGCAGCGCGCGCCAGCGGCGAGTCCGCGGCCCCGGCCTGCGCGTCCCGCCAGGCCCGTTGTGCCGGCGTGAGCGTCGACGGGCCGGGGCCGACGCGGTCGGGTGATCCGAGCCTCCAGGCGTGGCAGACCGCCAGCGCGAGCGCGTCGGCGGCGTCGGCGGGCTTCGGTGCCTCGTCGAGGCCGAGCACCCGCGCGATCATCGTCTGCACCTGGCGCTTGTCGGCGTTGCCGTAGCCGGTGACGGCGGCCTTGACTTCGGACGGCGTGTGCAACCCGACCGGCAGGCCACGGGCGGCTGCGGCGTGCAGGGCCAGCCCCGCCGCCTGCGCGGTGCCCATGACCGTCCGCACGTTCGCCTGCGCGAAGACGCGCTCGACGGCGACCGCGTCGGGGCGGTGGTCGTCGATCTCGGCGGCGATCCCGTCGGCGATGCGCAGGAGCCGCTGCTCCAGCGCCATGTCCGCCGGCGTGCGCACGACCGTCACGTGGACGAGCCGTGCGCGCCGGTTCGGTGTGACCTCGACCACACCGACACCGCACCGGGTGAGCCCGGGGTCGACCCCGAGCACGCGGAGCACCGGACTAGTCCTCGTCCTCGTCGAGCTCGGCCTGGACGTCCGCGGGGATGTCGAAGTTGGCGTAGACGTTCTGCACGTCGTCGCTGTCCTCGAGTGCGTCGATCAGCTTGAAGACCTTGCGCGCCGTGTCGGCGTCGACGGGGACCTTCACGCCGGGCACGAACTCGGCGTCGGCGGAGTCGTAGTCGATGCCGGCGTCCTGCAGCGCAGTGCGGGCCGCGACGAGGTCGCTCGCCTCGGTGATGACCTCGAAGCCACCGCCCTGGTCGACGACGTCCTCGACACCCGCGTCGAGCACGGCCGTCATGACGGTGTCCTCGTCGAGGCCGTCGGTCTTCGTCACCGAGATGACGCCCTTGCGGGAGAAGTTGTAGGCGACGCTGCCCGGGTCGGCCATGGTGCCGCCGTTGCGGGACATCGCCGTCCGCACCTCGGCCGCCGCGCGGTTCTTGTTGTCGGTGAGGCACTCGATGAGCATCGCGACGCCGTTCGGGCCGTAGCCCTCGTACATGATCGTCGTGTACTCGATCGACTCACCGGTCAGACCGGCACCGCGCTTGATGGCGCGGTCGATGTTGTCGTTCGGCACCGAGGTCTTCTTGGCCTTCTGCACGGCGTCGACCAGCGTCGGGTTGCCCGACAGGTCCGCGCCGCCCATCTTCGCGGCGACCTCGATGTTCTTGATGAGCTTGGCGAACGACTTCGCACGGCGCTGGTCGATGACCGCCTTCTTGTGCTTGGTCGTTGCCCACTTGGAATGCCCGGACACGGTGCTCCTTGCGTCTAGCGGAAGATCCGCACCAGTCTACCGGCCGGGAGGCTCGGATCACCGCCGCCTCGCGGGTCGCGTCCCGACGCGGTCCGCTCCACCATCCCCGCGGAACCTGGTTCCGGACACGGCACCACGAAGCAGCGCGGTTCCGTGTCCGGAACCTGGTTCCCTTCCGCGTCGTTGGAGCGGGGGCGATCAGGCGGAGCGGACGAGGTCGAGGAAGCGGCGGTGGAAACGGTCCTCCCCCGCGACCTCGGGGTGGAACGCACTGGCGAGGACGGTGCCCTGCTGCACCGCGACGACCTGTCCGTCGGCCAGGGCACCGAGCACCTCGACGCCGTCGCCGTGCTGCTCCACCACGGGTGCGCGGATGAACACCGCGTGCACCGGCGCCTCGCCCAGCGCCGGCATCGGGATGTCGGTCTCGAAGGAGTCGTTCTGGCTGCCGAACGCGTTGCGCCGCACGGTGGTGTCGAGCACGCCGAGCGTCTGCTGCCCCGGGATCCCCGCGGCGATCCGGGCGGACAGCATGATCATCCCGGCGCAGGTGCCGTACGCGGGGAGCCCGTCGCGGATCGCCGCGCTGAGCGGCTCGGCGACACCGAACGTCCGGGACAGCTTGTCCATGACGCTCGACTCACCGCCGGGGATCACGACGCCGTCGAGCGCGTCGATCTCCTCGGGCCGACGGAGCGGCACCACGTCGGCGCCGAGCTCCGTCAGCGACGCGATGTGCTCGCGGAAGTCGCCCTGCAGCGCGAGGACCCCGATGCGGGGTCGGGCGTTCACCAGCCGCGCTCGGCGAGGCGGTGCGGCGCGGGGACGTCGGCGACGTTGATGCCGACCATGGCCTCGCCCAGGCCGCGGGAGACCTCCGCGATGACCTTCGGGTCGTCGTGGAAGGTGACGGCCTTGACGATCGCCGCGGCACGCTTCGCCGGGTCGCCCGACTTGAAGATGCCGGAGCCGACGAACACGCCGTCCGCGCCGAGCTGCATCATCATCGCGGCGTCGGCCGGGGTCGCGACACCACCGGCGGTGAAGAGGACGACCGGGAGCTTGCCGGTCTGTGCGACCTCCTTCACGACGTCGAACGGTGCCTGGAGCTCCTTCGCCGCGACGTAGAGCTCGTCCTCCTTGAGGTACCGGAGCGCCGCGATCTCCTTCGAGATGGTGCGGATGTGCTTCGTGGCCTCGGACACGTCGCCGGTGCCGGCCTCGCCCTTGGAGCGGATCATGGCGGCGCCCTCGGTGATGCGTCGCAGGGCCTCGCCCAGGTTCGTGGCACCGCAGACGAAGGGCGTGGTGAAGTTCCACTTGTCGATGTGGTTGACGTAGTCGGCGGGCGACAGGACCTCGGACTCGTCGATGTAGTCGACGCCGAGCTCCTGCAGGACCTGGGCCTCGACGAAGTGACCGATGCGGGCCTTCGCCATGACGGGGATCGAGACCGCGGCGATGATCTCCTCGATCATCGACGGGTCGGACATGCGGGCGACACCGCCCTGCGCGCGGATGTCGGCAGGGACGCGTTCGAGCGCCATGACGGCGGTCGCGCCGGCCTCTTCCGCGATGCGGGCCTGCTCGGCGTCGATGACGTCCATGATCACGCCACCCTTGAGCATCTCGGCGAGGCCGCGCTTGACGCGGTCGGAGCCGGTGATCGAGGTGCCGTTGGTGCCCGAGGTGCTGGTGCTGTCGCTCATGATGCCGACAGTCTAGTCCGCAGCGGGCCAGCCTTCGGCGACGAGTCGGCGGGTGTCTCCGAGCAGCTGGGACATCGACTTCGTGCGGGCGATGATCGGGAAGAAGTTCGAGTCCGACGCCCACCGCGGGACGATGTGCTGGTGCAGGTGCGCGGCCACGCCGGCACCGGCGATCTCGCCCTGGTTCATCCCGATGTTGAAGCCGTCGCAGTGCGACACCGCACGCAGGACGCGCATCGCGGTCTGCGTGAGCTCGGCCATCTCACGGGTCTCGTCCGCGGTGGCCTCGTCGTAGAGCGGCACGTGACGGTACGGGCAGACCAGCAGGTGCCCGTTGTTGTACGGGAACAGGTTGAGCAGCACGTACGCGTGCTCGCCGCGGGCGACGATGAGGGCGTCCTCGTCGGACTTCCGCGGTGCCTCGCAGAACGGGCAGTCGCCCTCGTGCCCACGCCCCCGGCCTTCCCGTCCGGCGTCGATGTACGCCATGCGGTGCGGGTTCCAGAGCCGTTGGAAGGCGTCCGGGACCGCGGCGCCGGTCGCGGCGTCGCGGATCACCAGCGGGTCGTCGGCGGAACCCGAACCGGGTGCCCCGGGGCCGGCCACGTCGGTGACGTGACCGGTCCCGGGGACGTGCTCGGTGCCTCCCGTGCGGTCCATCAGACCTGCGTGCGGTCGCGGATCGCGGTGAGGATGCGCTCGACGGCTTCGTCGACCGGCACGCCGTTGTCCTGGCGTCCGTCGCGGAAGCGGAACGAGACCGCGCCGGCGTCGCGGTCGTCGCCACCGGCGATGAGCTGGAACGGCACCTTCGCCTTGGTGTGCGTGCGGATCTTCTTCTGCATGCGGTCGTCCGAGTGGTCGACCTCTGCGCGGACGCCGTGCGACCGGAGCTTCGCGACGACCTCGTCGAGGTAGTCGCCGTACTCGGCTGCGACCGGGATCGCGACGACCTGCACCGGCGACAGCCAGGCCGGGAAGGCACCCGCGTAGTGCTCGGTGAGCACGCCGAAGAAGCGCTCGATCGAGCCGAACAGGGCGCGGTGGATCATCACCGGGCGCTGACGTGAACCGTCGGGTGCCGTGTACTCGAGGCCGAAGCGCTCCGGCAGGTTGAAGTCGAGCTGCACGGTCGACATCTGCCAGGTGCGGCCGATGGCGTCGCGGGCCTGCACGGAGATCTTCGGGCCGTAGAACGCTGCTCCGGCGGGGTCCGGGACGAGCTCGAGGCCCGACTCCTCGGCGACCTCGCGGAGGGTGTTCGTCGCGACCTCCCAGACCTCGTCGTCGCCGACGTACTTCTCGGGGTCCTTCGTGGAGAGCTCGAGGTAGAAGTCGTCGAGGCCGTAGTCGCGGAGCAGCGAGAGCACGAACTCGAGGGTCGTGGTCAGCTCCTCCTTCATCTTCTCCTGCGTGGTGAAGATGTGGGCGTCGTCCTGGGTCATGCCGCGGACCCGGGTCAGGCCGTGGATGACGCCGGACTTCTCGTTGCGGTAGACGGTGCCGAACTCGAACATCCGCAGCGGCAGGTCGCGGTAGGACCGGGCCTGCGAGCGGTACGCCAGGATGTGCATCGGGCAGTTCATCGGCTTGAGGTAGTAGTCCGCGCCCTGGCGGGTCACGTTGCCGTCCTCGTCGCGGGCCTCGTCCATGTGCATGGCCGGGAACATGCCGTCCTTGTACCAGCCGAGGTGCCCGGACTGCTCGAACAGGTCGCCCTTGGTGATGTGCGGCGTGTAGACGAAGGAGTAGCCCTCCTGCTCGTGCCGACGGCGCGAGTAGTCCTCCATCTCGCGGCGGACGATGCCGCCCTTCGGGTGGAAGATCGCCAGGCCCGAACCGATCTCGTCGGGGAACGAGAACAGGTCGAGTTCGGCGCCGAGCTTGCGGTGGTCGCGCTTCGCCGCCTCTTCCAGACGGAGCTGGTACGCCTTGAGCTGCTCCTTGTCCGGCCACGCGGTGCCGTAGATGCGCTGGAGCTGCGGGTTCTTCTCGGAGCCGCGCCAGTAGGCGGCCGCGACGCGCATGAGCTTCGCCGCGTTGCCGATCCACCGGGTGTGCGGGACGTGCGGGCCGCGGCAGAGGTCCTGCCAGACGACCTCACCCGACTTCGGGTCGACGTTCTCGTAGACCGTCAGCTCGCCGGCGCCGACCTCGACGCTCTCGCCGGAATCGCCCTCGTCCGCTGCGCCCTTGAGGCCGATGAGCTCCTGCTTGAAGGGCTCTCCCGCCATGCGCTCGCGGGCTTCCTCGTCGCTCACGACGACGCGACGGAAGCGCTGGGCCTGGCGGATGATCCGGTCCATGCCCTTCTCGATGGCCTTGAGGTCGTCCGGCGTGAACGGCTCGGCGACGTCGAAGTCGTAGTAGTAGCCGTCGGTCACGGGCGGTCCGATGCCGAGCTTGGCGTCGGGGTTGATCTGCTGCACCGCCTGCGCGAGCACGTGCGCGGCCGAGTGGCGGAGGA
>CAJYIG010000164.1 GCA_913774725.1 uncultured Curtobacterium sp.
AACATCTACTCCGGCAAGGCGCAGGGCGAGGCCTCGACCATGCAGGGCTTCGAGATGCTCCTGTACGGCGCGGACGGCGACGGCAACACCCTCTACAAGGACAAGAAGTGGGTCGTCGGCTCGAAGCAGTTCGAGGACTCCCTGAAGTTCATCAAGGAGGTCTACCAGGGCGGCCTCGGACCGACCCCGCAGCAGGCGCTCGACACGAACGTCGGCACGACGATCGCGCAGACCTGGCTGCCCGAGGGCAAGCTCGCCATCGACCTCGACGGCTCGTGGCAGTCCGGCACGTGGCTCGAGTCCGGTACCGCTCCGTGGAAGGAGTGGAACGACGTGATGGGTCAGGCGGCCTTCCCGACGCAGAACGGTCAGGCACCGGGCTACAACTCGATGTCCGGCGGGTGGACGCTCGCGGTCGGTTCGAAGTCGAAGAACCCGCAGGCCGCGTTCGACTTCATCACGACGTTCCTGAGCAAGGACGGCTCGTTGAAGTACGACACCGAGAACAGCCAGATCGCGGTCCGCAAGGACGTCGCCGAGGACCCGGCGTACACCGGCGCCAACCCGACGTTCGCGTTCTTCTCCGGTCTGGTGCAGCACACCAACTTCCGCCCCGCCACGAGTGACTACTCGCAGGTCTCGAACGCCATCCAGGTCGCGATGGAGTCGGTCATGACCGGGCAGCAGACACCCGCCGAGGCCGCGAAGGTCTACGACCAGTCCGTCGAACAGGTCGTCGGCAAGGACAACACCGTCGACGCCGGGTAGCGGCGCGACCACCTGACGGTCGGGAGGCGCGGCTCACGTCGTGCACCGCGCCACCCGTCCGTCCCATCCCACCTTCGGAACCCTCCGCACCCGGAAGGCAACCCTCGTGTCCAGCACCCCCCTCGCGCCGACGCTGTCGGCGCCCGGTGCGCCGAAGCGCACCGATCCTCCCGTGCCGCGCAAGCGGCGACCGCTGCGGAACGCGACGCGCGTCGTCCCGCTGCTGCCCGCGGTGGTCCTCCTCGTCGTATTCCTGCTCGGCCCGGTCATCTCCTCGTTCTACGGGTCGTTCACCAACTCGGCGCTGACCGGCGCGAGCGCGGCGAACCAGCAGTTCGTCGGCTTCGCGAACTACGTCGAGCTCTTCCAGGACCCGGACTTCCCGAAGTCCGTGGTGCTCACGATCGTGTTCCTGCTGGCCTCAGCCGTCGTCGGGCAGAACGTGCTCGGTCTCGGGCTCGCGTTCCTCATGCGCAGCGCCAACAAGGTCGTCCGCGCCGTCGTCGGCACCTTCGTCGTCGCGGCCTGGGTCCTGCCGGAGATCGTGGCCTCGTTCGCCGCCTACGCGTTCTTCAACGACACCGGCACGCTCAACACGTTCCTGGCGTCCATCGGCATCACCGGGGCGAACTGGCTCTACACGTACCCGATGCTCGCGGTGATCCTGGCGAACATCTGGCGCGGGACCGCGTTCTCGATGCTCGTGTACTCGGCCGCCGTGTCCGAGGTGCCCGAGGAGATCACCGAGTCCGCCGAGGTCGACGGCGCCAGCGGGTGGCAGCGGCTGATCTACATCACGCTGCCGGTCATCCGACGGTCGATCTCGACGAACCTCATGCTCACGACGCTGCAGACGCTGTCGGTCTTCACCCTCATCTTCGTGATGACGGGCGGCGGCCCCGGCACGAACTCGTCGACCCTGCCGATCCTGGCGTACCAGGAGGCGTTCAAGTTCTCGCAGCTCGGCTTCGGGACCGCGATCGCGACGATCCTGCTGGTCGTCGGCGCGGTGTTCTCGATCATCTACATCCGGGCGCTCAAGCCGGAGGTGGACTGACCATGGCCCTCACCGCTGACCGTCCCGTGTCGAACGCGACCCGCTCCGTGACCGCCCCGGGTGCGCTGCACATGACCTCGCCGCGAGGCCGCACGATGCGCTGGGCGTCGAACGTCGTGCTGCTCGTCATCGCCGTGTGCTTCGCGGTGCCGCTGCTCTGGCTCGTGCTCGCCTCGGTGGACACGCAGGCGTCCCTGTCCGTGAAGATCCCGACGCAGTTCACACTCGACAACTTCGCGAAGGTGCTCACCCCGGAGCTGTCGTTCATCCCGCTCGCGAACAGCCTGCTGCTCTCCGGCGGCACCGCGGTCGTCACCGTGGTGTTCGCCCTGCTCGCCGCGTACCCGCTGTCCCGGTACAAGATGCGTGTGAACAAGCCGTTCCTCTACAGCATCCTGTTCGGCACCGGCCTGCCCATCACCGCGATGATGGTGCCGGTCTACGCGCTGTTCGTGTCGCTGAACCTGATCGACAACGTGTGGGGCTGCATCTTCTTCCTCGCCGCCACGTCGCTGCCGATGGCGATCTGGATGGCGAAGAACTTCATGGACTCGGTGCCGATCTCGCTCGAGGAGGCGGCCTGGACGGACGGCGCCTCGATGTTCACCACGCTGACGCGCATCGTCGTGCCGCTCATGCGCCCGGGGATCGCCGTCGTCTTCATCTTCGTGTTCATCCAGGCGTGGGGGAACTTCTTCGTCCCGTTCGTCCTGCTGCTCTCGCCCGACAAGGTGCCCGCCGCGGTGAGCATCTTCAACTTCTTCGGGCAGAACGGGGCAGTCGCCTACGGGCAGCTCGCCGCGTTCTCGATCGTGTACTCCGTGCCGGTCATCGCCCTCTACGTGCTCGTGTCCCGCGGCCTCGGTGGGGGCAACGCCCTCGCCGGCGGCATCAAGGGCTGACCCCGTCCGACCGCGATGGGCTCGTCCCACCGCTGTCCCTGCTGGAAAGGAACCACTCCATGCACCACGACGAACCCCTCGCTGTCGTCAACGGGCTCTGACCCGGATCGCCCGCCGAAAGGAACCACTCCATGCACCACGACGAACCCCTCGTCGAAGCCCGGATCGCCCGTCTCGTCCGGGACCGCATCGACCCCGCCGTGCACCGTCGCTCGGCCCCGGTCACCGTCGACGCCTGGCAGGTGCCGGACGAACCGGTGCCGTTCGCCGAGGCCGTCGCCGCCGAGTACACGCCGTTCACCGTCGGCGACGCCTGGGGCGGGCGGCCCTGGGGGACCACCTGGTTCCGGGTCCGCGGCACCGTGCCGGAGGACTTCGGCACCGCCCCGGGCACCACCGTCGAGCTCCGCGTCGACCTGGGCTTCTCGAAGCGGCAGCCCGGCTTCCAGGCCGAGGGACTCGCCTGGCGCACCGACGGCTCCACGATCAAGGGCATCGAGCCGCGGAACGACACCGTCCCCGTCGAGGTCGGCCCCGGCGGCTCGTTCGAGCTGTACGTCGAGGCCGCGTCCAACCCGGACATCGGCGGCGACGACTTCCAGGGTGCGACCCCGCTCGGGTCGAAGGCGACCGCCGGGACCGAGCCGATCTACCGCCTGCGTGCGCTCGAGCTCGTCGAGCGGGACGACACCGTGTGGGAGCTCCAGCAGGACGTCTGGGTGCTCCGCGGACTCATGGCCGAGCTGCCGACCGACGGGACCCGCGGCGCCGACCTGCTCCGCGTGCTCGAACGGGCCGCCGACGCCCTCGACCCCGACGACGTCGCCGGGACCGCCGCCGATGCCCGGGCCGTGCTCGCCCCGGCGCTCGCCGTCCCCGCCAGCGCCGCCGCGCACCGCGCCGTCGCCGTCGGGCACGCCCACATCGACTCCGCGTGGCTCTGGCCGGTCCGCGAGACGATCCGGAAGTGCGCCCGCACGTTCTCGAACGTGCTCGACCTGATGGACCAGGACCCCGCCTTCACGTTCGCGTGCTCGTCGGCGCAGCAGTACGCGTGGATCCGCGACGGCTACCCGTCGATCTGGGCACGGATCAAGGAGCGCGTCGCCGAGGGCCGGTGGATCCCGGTCGGCGGCATGTGGGTCGAGTCGGACACGAACCTGCCCGGGGGTGAGGCACTCGCCCGGCAGTTCGTCGCCGGCAAGCGGCTCTTCCTCGAGGAGTTCGGTGTCGACACCCCCGAGGCCTGGCTGCCCGACTCGTTCGGGTACACCGGGGCCCTGCCGCAGATCGTCCGCGCCGCCGGGTCGAAGTGGTTCGTCACGCAGAAGCCCTCGTGGAACGAGACGAACGTCATCCCGCACACGTCCTTCCACTGGGAGGGCATCGACGGCTCCCGCGTCCTGACGCACCTGCCCCCGGCCGACACGTACAACTCGGACGTCTCCGCCGCCGACCTGCACCGAGGAGAGCGGGGCAACAAGGAGCGCGGCGTCGCGAACACCTCGATGCTCCTGTACGGCTTCGGTGACGGCGGTGGTGGACCCACGCGCGAGATGGTCGCGGCCGCACGACGCCAGCACGACCTCGACGGCTCGCCCCGGGTCGACCTCGGCACCCCGGCCGACGTCTTCGAGGAGCTCGAACGCGTCCTGCCGGAGCCCGCCGTCTGGTCGGGGGAGATGTACCTCGAGTTCCACCGCGGCACGTACACGTCGCAGATCCGCACGAAGCAGGGCAACCGGCGCTCCGAGCACCTGCTCCGCGAGGCCGAGCTCTGGGCGGCGACCGCTGCCGTGCGACTCGGCGCCGAGTACCCGTACGACGAACTCGAGTCCGTCTGGCACACCGTGCTCCTGCAGCAGTTCCACGACATCCTGCCGGGGTCGTCGATCGCGTGGGTCTACGAGAACGCCGAGGCCGAGTACGCCCGCGTCGGGAAGGTGCTCGAGGGCCTGATCGGTGCCGCGACGACCGCGCTCGCGAGCGGTGGGGCGCCGGCGCTCGCCGGGGTCGGGGCGTCCGCGACCGCCTTCGCCGGCGACGGCGGGGCCGCTCTCGACGCGCCTCGGGACCCGGGCACGGTCGGGACCGGCGGCAGCGCCGAGGTCGGGACCGTCGTGCGCTTCAACGCCTCGCCCGTGGCGGCGGGCGGGGTGACCGCCCTGGGTGGTTCCGCGGTGTCGGCGGCGGAGGCGGTGCCTCCCGTCCGGAGCGGTGACCGCTTCGTGTTCGACACCGGTGTCGTGACCGCGACCGTCGACGCCGAGGGCCACGTCGTGTCGTTCGTCGACCACGCGACCGGACGCGACGCGATCGCACCCGGTGCTGCTGCGGCGCAGTACACGGTGTTCCGGGACACCCCGAACCAGTGGGAGGCGTGGGACATCGACCGCGCGTACCAGCGGAGCGGCACCGTGCTGTCCGCGGCCTCGGTCGACGTGGACGGCGACGCACTCGTCGTGACGCGGCCGTTCGGCTCGTCGTCGGTGACCACCCGGTACACGGCCGTCGTGGGCCAGCCCGAGCTGCACGTCGAGACCGAGGTCGAGTGGCACGAGCGGCAGAAGCTCCTCAAGCTGGCGTTCCCGCTCGACGTCCGGGCGTCCGTCGCGTCGAGCGAGATCCAGTTCGGGCACATCGACCGGCCGACGCACCAGAACACCTCGTGGGACATGGCCCGGTTCGAGACGTCCGCGCACCGGTGGGTGCACGTCGGTGAACCCGGGTTCGGTGTGGCGGTCGCGAACGACTCGACCTACGGACACGACATCACCCGCTCGACCCGGGCGGACGGCGGGACGACGACCCTGGTGCGGGAGTCGCTGCTGCGCGCGCCGACCTTCCCGCCCGCAGGACCGTCCGGAACACGTGGTGCCCCTGGTCGGCGTGCGGGTCCGGGA
>CAJYIG010000165.1 GCA_913774725.1 uncultured Curtobacterium sp.
AGCCCGGGCGTTCAGGCTCGCGGGGAACCTGTGGAGGACCGTTCACCCGGGCGTCGACCGCGCCGTGCGGACCTTCCGAGAGCGCTCGGACCGCCCGCCGTCGAGGTTGGGCGCGACGGAAGGCACCACATGGCGAAGAACAGCGCGACCAGCGACACCAGCGCTCCCCCGCAGCACGGCTCGGGCTCGAAGCTCGAGCAGGCGATCACCGGCCCGCTCCTGTTCCTCTTCATCCTCGGCGACGTGCTCGGCGCCGGCATCTACGCCCTGATGGGCACCCTGTCGAAGGACGTCGGCGGGGCGCTCTGGGCACCGCTGGTCCTCGCGCTGCTGCTGGCCCTGCTGACCGCGGGCTCGTACGCCGAGCTCGTGACGAAGTACCCGAAGGCCGGCGGCGCCGCGGTGTTCGCGGAGCGGGCGTACGGGACGCCGATCGTGTCGTTCCTCGTCGGCTTCAGCATGCTCGCCGCCGGCGTCACGAGCGCCGCCGGCCTGTCCCTGGCGTTCGCGGGTGACTACCTCGGCACCTTCGTCGACCTGCCGCCGGTGCCGACCGCCATCGTGTTCCTCGCGCTCATCGCCTGCCTGAACGCCCGGGGCATCTCGGACTCGCTGAAGAGCAACGTCGTCATGACGATCATCGAGGTCTCCGGCCTGGTCATCGTCATCGTCGTGGTCGCGGTCATGCTCGGCGGCGGAGGCGGGGACGTCTCGCGCATCGGTGCCTTCCCCGCGGAGGCGAACCCCGCGCTCGCCACCCTCAGTGCCGCGATCGTCGCCTACTACTCGTTCGTCGGCTTCGAGACCTCGGCGAACGTCGCGGAAGAGGTCCGCGAGCCTCGCCGCGTCTACCCCCGCGCCCTCTTCGGCGCCCTGGCCACCGCCGGCGTCGTCTACGTGCTCGTCGCCCTCGCGAGCTCGATCGCCCTGCCCGCGTCCGAGCTCTCCGACTCGAGCGGTCCCCTGCTGGCCGTCGTGTCGGCGACCGGCGTGCCGATCCCCGACTGGGTCTTCAGCGCCATCGCCCTGGTCGCGGTGGCGAACGGCGCGCTCCTCACCATGATCATGGCGAGCCGCGTCACGTACGGCATGGCGGAGCAGCGGCTCCTGCCCGCCCTGCTCGCGAAGGTCCTGCCGAACCGGAGGACCCCGTGGGTCGCCATCGTCGCCACGACGGTCGTCGCGATGGCCCTCACCCTGGTGGGCGACGTCGGTACGCTCGCCGAGACCGTCGTGCTCCTGCTGCTCTTCGTGTTCATCAGCACGAACGTCGCGGTCCTGGTGCTGCGGAAGGACCGGGTCGAGCACGACCACTTCCGCGTGTGGACGTGGGTGCCCGTGCTCGGGGTGGCGTCCTGCGTCCTGCTGCTCACGCAGCAGAGCGGGCAGGTCTGGCTCTACGCCGCACTGCTGCTCGCCGTCGGTGTGGTGCTGTACTTCGTCGCCCGCGCGACGGGCCGCCGCAACGGTCGCGACCCCGAGGCGGGCCGCATCCACTGACGGGCACGGACCACGAGACGGACGGGAGGCGCGACCCCCGCGGGTGTCGCGCCTCCCGTCCGTCGTCCACCCGGGTCAGCCGAGGGTGCGCACCCAGTCCTCGATCGCCGCGCTGATCTGCGCCCGTGCGTCCGCGCGCGGGATCGTCGCGGTGCGGTCACCCGGCTGGTCGCCGTAGGCGCCGAAGTCGGCGTGGTTCGCCCCCTCGATCTCGACCACGGTCGCCGTGGTCGGCAGGAGGTGCCGGGCGGCGGCGACCTTCTCCGGTGTGGAGAGCCCGTCCCGCGAGCCGGAGACGCTGAGGACCTGGACGGACGACCCGGCGATGTCGTTCGCGCAGTAGCTGCCGAGCAGGAGCAGCCCGTCGGCGTACTGCGCGAGCTGGCACGCACGGACCCCGCCGAGCGAGTGCCCGCCGACCGCCCAGGTGCGGACCCCTGGGGCGTGCGCCTCGAAGGTCGACAGCGGGCGGGTGTCGAAGAACGCCAGGTTGAGCGTCGGCTTCGTGATGACGACCGTGGTGCCCGAGGCGACGACCTGCCGGAAGGTCGCCATGTAGGCGTACGGGTCGACCTTCGCGCCCGGGATGAACACGATCCCCGTGCCGTCGACGCTGCCCGTCGGGGTCATCACGATGCTGTCGCCGACGTCACGCACGGCCAGGCGGTCGTCGCGCCAGACCTGCAGTGCAGCGCTCCGGGTGCCCTGCATCACGATGTTCGCGTACACGAGGAACACCACCGCGAGCACCACCACGACGGTGACGACCCAGGCGGTCCAGCGGAGTGCACGGTTCACGATCGGTCCTCCTCGTCGCGTCGGTCCTCGTCCGGCCGACTGGCCGTCACGGTCAACCAGCGCTCCTCGGCGCCGGGGCGGGTGGTCTCCCGCACGTCGACGGCCACCCAGCCGGCGCCCGTGACGGCCTCGGCGAGGGCGTCCTCGTCCCAGTAGGTGAACCAGCGGGGGTCGTCGAGCTTCCGGTCGCTCCAGCCGTCGCCCTGGCCGTCGCCGTCGCCCCGCTTCACCGTCGCCGCGAGGACCCCGCCGGGGAGGACCGCACGTCGGGCACGCTCGAGCACCGCGCCGGTGTCCGACCGTGGGACGTGCAGCAGCACGGCGTTCGCGAAGACGGCGTCGTACGGCCCGCCCCAGCCGTCGCGGCGCACGTCGAGCACCCGGGCCCCGTGTCCGGCGGCACGGAGGCGGTCGACGAACGCCGTGGTGCCGTCGGTGCGGTCGACCCGGAGCCCCGCAGCCTCGAGGGCGTCGGCGTCCCGCCCGGGGCCGGAGCCGAGCTCCAGGACGTGGGCGTGGGCGGGCACGAGGGCGAGCAGGTCGTCGACGAGTCCGGCGCGGTGGTCGTCGGTCCGTTCCGTGTAGCGGTCGGCACCGCGCTCGTACGCGAGGAGCGTCCGCTCGGCGGTGAGGTCGCGGCGCATGACCGTCTCGTGCCGACCGTCCGGCAGCCGGTCGCCGGGGGTGTCCGTCGCGGTGAAGCCGATGCGCTCGTACGCCCGGCGGGCGCGGTCGTTGTCGGGCATCACGGAGAGCTCGAGGTGCTCGATGCCCTGCGCGGCGAGCGACCGGGCGATCTCGTCGACGAGCAGCGCGACGAGCCCCCGGCCGCGGGCGTCCGGGGCGACCCACATCGAGATGAGCTCGGCGAGCGCGGAGTCGTCCGGGTCCGGGACCCCGCTCGCCATCCCGACGGGGACGTCGTCCTCGACCGCGAGCAGGTCGACCGCTCCCGGCAGCGACAACCGTGTCCGCCACCGGTGTTCCGGTGCGTCCTGCCAGTCCTCGAGGCGGGACCCGAACGCCTGTGGTGCGTCCGCGAGGGCGGCGAGGCGGACCGGCCGCCAGACGGTCCAGTCCTCCGCGGTCACCCGGCGCAGTTCGATCGTCACGGATCGACGGTACCGCCCGCGTTCATCCGGTGGACGCGGGCGGTACCGGCGGTCTCCGTGGTCAGGATGCCGGCGTGAGGTCGTACATCGTCACGCCGTCCACCGTCGTCGCCTCGTAGTGGGCGGCGACCCACTCGGTGATCTGCTCGGCGGCGTCGCTCCCGGTGCTGCTGCCCGCGCCCGACTGCGATGCGCCGCCGATGAACCAGTGCACCGTCCCGGCCGCGACGAGGGCCCGGAACTCCGCGAGGGTCGGCGCGGGGTCGGTGCCGTTGTAGCCGCCGATCGCCATGACCGGGTCGCCGGTGGCGAGCTGGTAGGTCGCGGCGCTGTTCGACCCGACGGTCGCCGCGGCCCACGTGTACTCGTCGGCGTCGACGGACAGCGCGTCGACGACCTCGTCGGACACCTCGGTCGAGCCGCCGAGCAGGTTCGTGCCGCCGCCGGGGGCGTTCCCGCCGCCGGTGCCGCCCGGTGCCCCACCGGTGCCACCCCGACCGGCGGGTGCTGCCTGGCCGCCGGCACCGCCCTGGCCGCCGCGGCCACCCTGACCACCGGGCGTGCCGCCGCGACCGCCACCGAACCCGCTCGACGAGACGCTCGGTCCTGCGGACGGCAGTGCACCGGTGTGCCCGACCGTGGTGGTCTGCACCGAGAACGCCGTCGGGCCGAGCAGCGCCGCGACGAGCACCGTCGCGACGGTCGCTCCGGCGAGTCCACGCCCCCGAGGGCGCAGCACGACGAGCGCCGCCCCGACCACGGTCGCAGCGAGCACGACCCAGCGGATCCACGGCTGCCACGACGACGCCTGGGAGAGCAGGACGACCGACCAGGCGCCGGAGACCGCCACGACCGCCGCCGCGACGATGCGCCAGGCGAGCACGGGACGGCGCTGCCAGAGGACCCCGGCGCCGATGCCGACCAGTCCCGCGATGTACGGAGCGAGAGCGACCGTGTAGTACGGGTGGAAGATCCCGCCCATGAAGCTGAAGACCAGCCCGGTGACGAGCAACGAGCCGCCGAGCACCAGGACGGTCGCGAGCCGTGGGTCGCGGCGCCGACGGACCCCGACCACGACGACGGACACGACGAGCAGCACGAGCGCGGTCGGCAGCAGCCAGGTCACCTGGGTACCGAACTCCGAGCCGAACAACCGGGTCAGGCCGGTCGAGCCCCACGACCCCGCCCCGGTCCTCCCGCCCGGCACGACGCTCCCGGTCTCGTCGCCCGTGACCCGACCGAGGCCGTTGTAGCCGAAGGTCAGCTCGAGG
>CAJYIG010000166.1 GCA_913774725.1 uncultured Curtobacterium sp.
GTGGCGAGGGCCGGGGCGTACGCCGACTCGGTCAGGACCGAGTAGTCGAACGGACCGGTCGCACCGATGGTCGATGCCGACACCGTCAGCACCTTGACGGCGCTGTCGAACGTGTTGACGTCCTGCCCCGCGGTGCCGCCGTTGAGCGGCTGCGAGTCGACCGTCTTGCCCGTCGCCAGATTCACCGTGGTGGCGAACGTCGCGTCGACCGTGGCCGACTTGGCGTCGTACACCAGGTAGTCCGGCTCCCCGTCGCGGTTCGTGTCGATGAGGACCTCGACGTTGGTCACCGCGCCGGGGTTCGCGTCGGCGCCGGCGGTCTGGACGCCGAAGGCGAGCGTGCCGGACGCCGTGTCGACGTTCGCGCCGTAGGCCCGGATGTCCGCGGCCTGCAGGGACTGCTGCGCCGAACCGGCGGGCAGGGGCTCCTGCGGGTCGGTCCCGCCCAGGACGAACGGTGCGACGACCGAGTGGTACCCCGTGACGGCGTCGCCCTGGTCGACCGAGCGGCCGGTGAGCGCGAGCTCCGCGGTCGTGGTCGAGCCCGAGAACGCGATGTCCTTGCCGTGCACGGCGCTGACCGGCTTCGGCGCGACGTACGCGCCGAGGCGCATCGGGTTCAGCGACTTGTCGGTGGGCGTGAAGGACACCACGCCGGACTCGGCGGCGACGAACTCACGCTGGTAGCCGGACTGCACCGACTCCTGCGTGGGGTCGATGACGCGACGCAGCTGCGTCGGGTCGGCGATCGTGAATGTCAGCTTGACGGTCGCGGTGCCGTGCGCCGGTGCGGTGACCCGCTTCGTGCTGAGCGAGAACGCGACACCCGGCTGGTCCACCTGGGCCTGGTACGCCACGTCGTACGTGTGCGGGCGGCCGTCGGTGTTCTGGATCTGCAGGGTGCGGGACTCGCTGGTCCCCCCGCTGACCTCGACGACACCGTACGAGGCGGTGACGAGCTGGTCGTTCTCGACGCTGCGCACCGTGGTGCCGGCGGTGACCGCCTGCAGCGCGTCGACGCGCCCGGTTCCCTGTCGGAGCAGCGTGGCGTTCTGGACGCCCTGCTTGACGTCGTGCGTCGCGGTGTTCATCACGGCGGCCTTCACCTGCGGGGCCGTCCACGACGGGTGCGACTGGAAGGTCAGCGCGACGATGCCGGCCACGTGCGGGGTCGCCATCGAGGTGCCGCTCATCGACATGCGGCCGTTGCCGGTGCCGTTGGCCGCGGAGATCACGTTGACCCCGGGGCCGGCGACGTCCGGCTTGACGATGTCGCCGAACGACCCGTGCACGCCACGGCTGGTGAACGGCGCGAGCGTGTTCACGTTCGCCTGGTCGGTCGCCAGCTGGTAGCCCTTGAGCTCCTGTGCGAACTGCACGTGCAGGGTCCCGGCCTGCGCGGCGGCCTGGAGGCTCGCGGCACTGTCCGAGGTCAGCTCGGCACCCGGGATGGTCGTGTTCCCCGCGATGCCGGAGTCGAAGCTCGTCACCGTCCCGGCGAGCAGGACGCCGACACCGCCGGCGGCCTGGACGTTGCCGAAGCGCACGCCGGAGCCGCACTCGAGCGCCCCGTCGGTCCACTTCAGCCAGGCCACCTTGCCCTTGAGCTTCGCGGCCTCGTCGGCGCTGAACGCCTGGCAGCCGTCGATGTTCGTGGTCGGCACGACGACGTCGCCCTCGACCGGCAGCGTCCCCTGGTAGTTCTGCGAGTACTGCGCGCGGTAGGTGCCGGCGACGTCGGACGGCGCGGTGGCCTTGACGGCGTCGAACAGCGACTGGCCGGTGGCGCTCGCGGCGACGGTCAGGGCGCCCTCGGCATTGCCCGGCGACCCACCGATGTCGGTGAAGTCGTCGGCGTTGCCCGAGGCGATGACGGGCAGGACACCGCGGGCGGTGAGCGCGTCGATCTTCGCGTTGTCGGGGTCGTCCGGCGCGCCGTAGTCGGAGCCGAGCGACAGGTTGAGGACGTTGATGTCCTTGCCCTCGGTCAGCGCCTGGCCGACCCAGTCGAGGGCCGCACCGGTCAGGTCGGTCGACCCGCCGTCGTCACCGAAGACCTTGAGGGCGTAGAGGCCGGCCTCGGGCGCGGTGCCCGGACCGATCCACATGTCCTGGACGGACTGGTTCGTGAGCTTCGTGTAGTCGCCGCGGAACGTCGTCTTGTCCGCGGTCAGGCCGTAGCCCGCGGCGGTGCCGGACACGTGCGTGCCGTGGTCGCCGCCCTTGCCGTCGATCGGGTTCGCGTCCGGCTTCGGGGTCGGGTCGTAGCCCGCGCTCGAGGAGTCCGCGTTGTAGGTGGGACCGGCGAAGTCGTAGCCGCCGAGGAACTTCTTCCCGTCGTACCAGCTCGGGTCCGGCGCGTTCGTGCTCGCGAGGGCCTGCTGGTACGCGGCCGTGGTGCCCGGGCCGCCGAAGTCGGCCTGGGTGTAGTCGAGGCCGGTGTCGAGGACGGCGATGTTGACGCCCTTGCCCGTGCGGCCGGTCTGCTGCCACGCGTCGAGCGAGCGCGTGTAGATGTCGCTGGCCGCGTTCTTCGGGCTGACGCCGTCCGCGCCCGGCTGCACCAGGTCGGGGTCGACGCCGCTCGGGGCCTTCGACGCGTCGCCCGGGGTCGGGTCGACGATCTTCTTCGGGGTGAGCGGGATGATGCTCTCGACGTCCGAGCGGCTCGCGATGTCACGCAGGGCGTCGACGTCGGCGACGACCGCGACGCCGGGGACGGTGTACTCGGTCGAGTACAGCTCGGTGGCCGCCGCGTCCGAGCGCTTGACGGCGGAGCGGACGGCGTCGACGGTCGAGGTGATCGCCCGCACGCGCTCCTTCGCGGCGGACGACGGGGTCTTCGACTTCGTCAGGTCGCCGCCCTTCGCCTGCGCGTCGACCTCGAGCGCACCCTGGCCGGTCGTGCGCACGAACGCGGCGACCGTCTTCTGGGGCTTGGCGTCACGCAGGGGCGCGGCGAGCTTGAGGTCGGCGGCGGAGAGACCGGTCGGCGCAGCGTTCGCCGCTCCGCCGACGGCGAGACCGCCGCAGGACAGGGCGACGGCGGCGATGCCGGCGGTCAGGAGGCGTGCGACGCGTGACCGCGTGCGACGCTCGGTGATGGGTGGTTGCTCGGGTACTGCACGGTTCGGTGTTGCACGTGTCACAGGGCGCACTCCTCGGGCTCTGTCCGTGGTGGGAATTCCTGTGAAGTTATGCGTTCGTTCACAGGTGGAACAGTCCGCACTTTGGGGGACTGGCCCTCGTTCGGGGGTACGTGTGCGGCTAACTTGCACAGTGGTGTGCAGGTTATTACCCTTGGTGGCGTGACCAGGACGACCAGTGGCGGGACCACCGCCGACCAGCCCGGGCGCGCTCCCCGACGGGACGCCGCCGAGAACCGCGCTGCCCTGATCGAGGCGGCGAAGCGCGTCCTGCAGCAGGACCCGGACGCGGGGCTCGAGACCATCGCGACCGCCGCCGGGCTGTCGCGCCGTGCGGTCTACGGACACTTCCCCTCCCGCGACGACCTGGTGCGCGAGGTGGTGACCGCCGGTGCCGCACGGATCGCCGCCGCGATGCCCGACTCGTCCGCGCTCGTGGCGCTGCCGCCGGCCGCACGGCTCGCCGCCCTCGCGGTCGCGCTGTGGTCCGAGGTGTCCCACGTCCGCCCGATGGCCCGCGTGGCCGTCCGCAGCCCCTTCGCCGAGGCGGTGGCCGAGGTCTTCGCCCCGCTGCGCGCCCAGGTCCGGCAGGCGTGCGCCCTCGGCATCGAGGACGGCTCGATGCGCGACGACGTCGACGCCGAGTCGCTGGCACGGCTCGTCGAGGCCGCCTGCATCGCCGTCCTCGACGAGGCCACCCGGACCGGCACGAGCGACGAGGCCGGGCGGCGCACCGTGGTGCTCTCCGCGCTCGGCACGGCCGGCATCGACTGGCGCACGGCGCTGCTGTCCGAACCGGCCGCCTCCCCCGTCCCCGCACCGCAGACCGAGCAGGAGACCCGCGCATGACGCTCGAACTCGACCACGTCGGCATCGGTGACGAGCCCGGTGCCGCGCTGCCCGTCGTCTCCGCCGTCGCGGCTCCCGGGCGTCCGGGCGTCGTCGCCGTCGAGACCGAGCAGGCGCCCGTGCTCGCGTCGCTCGTCGCCGGTGGGCGGATGTGGCCCGACTCCGGCCGGGTGCTGCTCGACGGGCACGAGGACGCCGCTGCGGTCCGGGCGGCGTTCGCGCTCGTGGACACCCCCGGGGTCGCCGAGCCGTTCCCCGTCATGACGCTCCGGCAGATCGTGCGCGAGGAGCTGGCGTTCGCCGGGCAGCGGCCCTCGCGCGAGCACGTGGACACCGTGCTCGACGAGCTCGGCATGTCGGACTACGCCGACACGCCCGTGCAGCGGGTCCCGACCGGCGTTCGGGTGCGGCTGCTCGTGGAACTCGCGCTGCTGCGGGACGGGGTCACGGGCATCGTGCTCACCGCGCCCGAGCGGCACGGGGGCGCCGTGGCCGACTGGTTCGCGGTGGTGCGCGACGTCGCCCGCCGTGGCGTCACGGTCGTGCTCGTGACCTCGAAGGCCGCAGCCGACACCGTCGAGCAGCTGCTCGACACGATCCACACCGAGGGTCCCGACGACGCGACCCGGACCGACGGGGGCGACCAGGGCCTCCAGTCCGGCCCCTCCGACCCCGCATCTCCCGCAACCGTCCCGACGGAGGCACCCGCGTGACCATCCCCTCGCTCGTCCGCGCCGAACTGGCGCGCCTCACCGCCACGCCGCTCGCCCGGCTGGCGTTCGTCGCCCTCATGGTGGTGCCGCTGCTCTACGGCGGCGCGTACCTGTGGGCGAACCGCGACCCGTACGCCAAGCTCGACCAGATCCCGGCCGCGATCGTCGACCAGGACGCCGGCGCGACGCTCGACGGCGACCGGGTCGACTACGGCAGGGACGTCGCGAAGGAGGCCATCGACGGCGGCGACTTCAAGTGGACCGAGACGACCGCGGCCGACGCACGCTCCGGCGTGCGGAACGGCACCTACGACTTCGTCGTGACGATCCCGCACGACTTCTCCGAGCACCTGGTGTCGGCGCAGGGCGACGACCCGCAGCGGGCCGAACTCGTCATGACGACCGCGGACACGAACTCGTACCTGGCGTCGACCATCGCGGAGCAGGCGGGCAAGACCATGCGCACGGCCGTTGCCGAGCGGGTCGGCAAGCAGGCCGCGAAGACGCTGCTCGTCGGACTCGCCGACGTGCGGGACAGCCTGGGTGACGCCGTCGACGGGGCCGGGCAGCTGGCGTCGGGGGCGACCACGGCGGCCGACGGTGCAGCATCGCTGGCGACCGGGACCCAGCAGCTGTCGGCCGGTGCGTCGCAGCTCGCCTCCGGCACCGCGTCGTTGCCGTCGCAGACCGCGCAGCTGAACGACGGCGCGCAGCAGGTCGCCTCGGGCGCCTCGACCCTGGCCTCCGGCCTGCAGTCGGCACAGCAGCAGACCGCGTCGCTGCCGTCGCAGACCGCGCAGCTGGACGAGGGCGCGCAGCGGGTCGCGGCGGGCAACGCCGCGCTCGCGGACAAGGTCGACGCGGCCAGCGCCGCCGTCGACGCGGTGCAGCCGATCGACGCGACCGCGGTGCTCGCCCAGATCACGGCGAACCTGCCCGAGGGTGCCACGATGACGCAGGCACAGCAGGACGCCATCACGAAGGCCGTCGGTGACGTGAACGGTGCCGGTGCTTCGGCCAAGCAGACCTACGCGGCGACGAAGTCCGCCGTCGACCAGCTCCGCGACGGGTCGGCGCAGGTCGCTGCCGGCACGTCCGCGCTCGCTGCGGCGTCCCCGCAGCTGGCAGACGGCATCGCGTCGGCGTCGAGCGGTGCCTCGCAGCTGGCGTCGGGCTCGTCGCAGGTCGCCGCGGGCACGTCGAAGCTCGCCGCCGCGGCGCCCACGCTGTCCTCCGGCGCGGCCTCGCTGGCCGACGGTTCGGCGTCGGCGGCGTCGGGCGCCTCGTCGCTGTCCACCGGGTTGCAGTCGCTCGAGGACGGCTCGAAGGAGCTCGCCGCGAAGCTCGACCAGGGCCGCACGAAGATCCCGGCCTCCACCGCGTCGCAGCGCAACTCGCAGGCATCCGTCATCTCGGACCCGGTGCAGGTCGGCGACGACAACGTGGCTGCGGCGTCGAACTACGGCGCCGGCCTCGCGCCGTTCTTCATCTCGCTCGCCGCGTGGATCGGCATGTACGCGCTGTTCCTCATCCTCAAGCCGATCTCGAAGCGGGCGATCACCGCGGTGCAGAAGCCGCTGCGCGTGGTGCTCGGCGGGTGGCTGACCCCGGCGCTCCTCGGGCTCGTGCAGATGGCGGCGCTGTTCCTGATCGTCCGGTTCGCGCTCGACCTCGACGTGGTGCACGCCGGGCCGACCGTGGCGGTCATGGTGCTCGCGTCGGCGACCTTCGCGGCGATCATCATGGCGCTCAACGTGCTGCTCGGCTCGGTCGGGCAGTTCC
>CAJYIG010000167.1 GCA_913774725.1 uncultured Curtobacterium sp.
TCCCGCGTTCGACCACCTCGTCGAGGACGTTGTCGGACACCAGCGCACCGAGGGTGTCGAACACGGCCTGTGCCCACGGGTTCATCTTCTCGGAAGCGTCACCCGGCAGGTACCCGAGCTCCTGACCACCCACGGCGTAGAGCGGTCGGAACACCATGATCTTCTTGTGCTGCTGCCGTTCGAGCACGGCCTCGAGCCCGGCGCACAGCGCGAGCGCCGACTTGCCCGTCCCTGCGCTGCCGCCGAGCGACACGATGCCGATCTCCGGGTCGAGCAGGGCGTCGATGGCGAGCCGCTGCTCGGCGGAGCGGCCGCGCAGACCGAAGACCTCGCGGTCACCGCGGACGAGCGACACGGCACCCGCTTCGTGCACGCGTCCGAGGGCCGAACCGCGCTCCGAGTGGATGACGACACCGGTGTTCACCGGGACGCCGTCGAGCCGCGACGACCGGATCTCCTCGTGCTCGTACAGGTCGCTCATCTGCTCGCCGGACACCTGCAGGTCGGTGATGCCCGTGTAACCCGAGTCGACGGCGAGTTCGGCGCGGTACTCCTCGGCCGCCATGCCGATCGACGAGGCCTTCACCCGCAGGGGCAGGTCCTTCGACACGACGACGACGTCGAGCCCGTCGTTCGCCAGGTTCGACGCGACCGCCAGGATGCGCGAGTCGTTGTCGCCGAGTTGCAGCCCGGACGGCAGGACGGACTGGTTCGAGTGGTTCAGTTCGACGCGGAACGACCCGCCGTCGTCGAGTGCGATGGGGAAGTCGAGTCGCTCGTGCTCGATGCGCAGTTCGTCGAGCAGCCGCAGGGCCTGCCGCGCGAAGTACCCGATCTCCGGGTCGTTGCGCTTGGACTCGAGCTCGCTGACGACGACCACGGGCAGCACGACGGCGTGCTCGGCGAAGCGGAACAGTGCCCGCGGATCGCTGAGGAGCACCGAGGTGTCGAGCACGTACGTGCGTTGGGCGACCGATGTGGACGAGTCCGCGGTGGGCCGCTGGGCGGGTTCGCGAGAGACGTTACGAGAGGTCACGACCACTCCATCCCCGGGCCGCGCTCGGCCCGGTCACTGTCCTCGACGCGGCCGTTGAGCGGTCCCGAAGCACCGTTGCCTGGCCGCTTCGACCGGGCACTGTGCCCGATGGGGCCAAGCTACGACCGGCCCCCGACAGGCGTGCCGCGACACGCGGTTCCGCAGGTTACGGTCGCGTGAACGCGCACCGGCCGTCACGCAGTGCCGAGTCTCGCGCTGACGGACACTTCTCGGGCTCCCGACCGCGAGTACTGTCGCTCGACCCGAGACTCGCCGCGCGCTGCGGCCCACGCGGCCAGCGGTGCAGGGCGCGCGGGCGCTACTGCATCGTGGCGTACGACAGGCAGGCGTCGCGGAACATGTCGAGCGTCGCGTCCGTGGTGGAGGCGAACACCGACACCCGTGCGACCCCGAGCCGCGTCGTCGCGGTGACCCCGTGGTTGTGCAGCGCGGCGGACAGCGCGGTGAGCCGGCCCTGCGGCGGACGCAGCACGACGATGCCGGCCCGCTCACGCGGGTCGCGGCTCGACTCGACCGACAGCCCGAACTCGTCCGCGATGTCGAGCACCCGCTCGACCCGGTCGGCGACCCGCTCCTGCACGGCCCCGACCCCGACGGACACGAGGCGTTCGAGCGACACGGCCATCCGGGCCTGTGCGACCGGGTCGACGCGGGTCATCTGGTAGCCCGCGGCTCCCGGCTTCACCGACGGCACCTCGGTCGGCCACCCGGTCGTGCCGTGCGGGCCGGACAGCGCCGGACGCAGGCGGTTCAGGGCCCGGTCGCTGAACGCGACGAAGCCCGTGCCCCACCCCGCGTGCAGCCACTTCTGCCCGCCGGTGGCGACGACGTCGGCGACCTCGTACGGGGCATCGACGACCCCGAAGCCCTGGATGGCGTCGACGACGAGCAGGCGGTCGCCGATGACCTCGCGGATCGCGGCGAGGTCGGCGAGGTACCCGGTCTGCCAGTCGACCAGCGACACGGCGACCGCGGTGACGTCGTCGGTCAGGCGCTCCCGGACGAGCGACGGCGTCATCCAGCCGGCACCGGACTCGACCACGACGGGCTGCACGCGGCCTCCGGTGGCCGATGCGGCGCTCGCGAGTGCGAGCGGCAGGGACGGGTACTCGTCGGCGGCGACGAGGACGCCGCCGGTCAGGCCGAACGCGGTGTGCAGCAGACCGGGTGTCGTCGCGGTCTGCGAGACGACCTGGTCCTCGCGGCGGCCGACGAGCCGCGCGGCGACGGTGCGCACCCGGGCGTCCTGCTCGTCGAGCGTCTCCATGGCGCCGAAGCGCATGCGCTCCTGGATCGTGCCGAGGACGCGCTGTTCCTCGAGCACGGCGGTCTGCACCGGCCCGAAGGCGGCGTGGTCGAGGTAGCCGGACTCCTCGTCGAAGCCCGCCGTGTACTCGGCGATGTTCACAGGCGCAACCTTCCGTGGGACGAAAACCCTGTGAGCCTACTGGGACCGACCCTGCGCGAGCGAACCTGGGCCACTCGACGCACTCCCGGGGGCCATCCGCGGCAGCCCGACACGAGGTGACCCGACACCGAACGACCCGACACGACGCGCTGCAGTGTCGGAGCGGGTGACGATCAGCCGCCGAAGCGCCGTGACCGCAGCCCGAAGTCGCGGACGGCGCGGAGGAAGTCGACCTCGCGCAGGTCCGGGTAGAAGGCCTCGACGAAGTAGAACTCGCTGTGCGCGCTCTGCCACAGCATGAAGTCCGAGAGCCGCTGCTCCCCCGAGGTCCGGATCACCAGGTCGGGGTCCGGCTGGCCCTGCGTGTACAGGTGATCCCCGATGAGCTCGGGCGTCAGCACCTCGGCCAGGGTGTCGAGCGTGCCGCCGCCCTCGCCGTGCGCCCGGACGATGCTGCGCATGGCGTCCGCGATCTCCCGTCGGCCGCCGTAGCCCACCGCGAGGTTGACGTGCAGGCCGGTGTGGGCCGCGCTCCGTGCCTCGGCCTCGGCGAGTGCGCCGAGCAGCCCCGCGGGCAGCCCCTCGTCGGAACCGACGTGCTGCACCCGCCAGTCGCGGTGCCCGGCGAGCGTCCCGGCGAGGTCGCCGATGATCCCGACGAGCTGCTCGAGCTCCTCGCCCCCGCGTCCGGTCAGGTTGTCGGCGGACAGCAGGTACAGCGTCACGACCTCGATGCCGAGGTCGTCGCACCAGTCGAGGAACTCCGGGATCTTCGCGGCGCCCGCCCGGTGCCCGTGGGCGGCCGACTCGAGCCCGAGCTGCTTCGCCCAGCGACGGTTGCCGTCCACGATCATCGCGACGTGCTTCGGGATCGCCTGGCCGTCGATCTGCCGGCGGATACGACGCTGGTAGGCGCGGTAGAGGACGCCGCGCCCTGCCCATCCCACCCTGCCGGTCACGCCACGACTGTAGTGCACCGCAGCCCCGAGGGTGCCGACCCGTGCACTCCCTGCTCCCGTTCGGCCAGGGCCCCTACTGTCACCCCATGCAGGACGAGACCGCCACGCTCCCCCACGTCCCGTTCACCGAGGAAGCCGCCACCACCGAGCCGCCCCGCCCCGCCTGGCGCGGGTGGATCCACCTCGGCACGTTCCCGTTCGCCGTCGCGATGGGCGTCGTGCTGATCTGCCTCGCCGACAGCGCGGCGGCGAAGGCCGGCAGCGCCGTGTTCATGGCGTCCTCACTGCTGTTGTTCGGGGTCTCGGCGACCTACCACCGCTTCCCGTGGGGCCCGACGGTCAAGAGGATCCTCAAGCGGATCGACCACACGAACATCCTGCTGCTCATCGCCGGCACCTACACGCCGATCGCGATCTGTGCCCTGCCGCACACGCTCATGGTCGTCGTGCTCTGGGTGATGTGGTCGGGTGCCGCGCTCGGCATCGCCTTCCGCGTCCTGTGGATCGGGGCGCCGCGCTGGCTCTACGTGCCGATCTACCTGGTGCTCGGCTGCGCCGCGCTCGGCCTGCTCCCGCAGTTCTTCGCCGCGAGCATCCCGATGACGGTCCTCGTGCTCTCCGGCGGGCTGGCGTACATCCTCGGCGCGCTGGTCTACGGCTTCAAGCGCCCGGACCCCGCCCCCTCGGTGTTCGGCTTCCACGAGGTCTTCCACGCCCTGACCGTCGTCGCGTTCGCCGCGCAGTGGGTCGGCGTGCTCATCGTGGCCCTCGACCCGGTGCGCTGACCGCGGCCGCCGCGGACGACCGACCCCGGCGGTCCAGGTGACCGGACGACGGACGGGAGGCCCGTGGCGCGCTCGCCACGGGCCTCCCGTCCGTCTGCTGGTGCCGTCTCGACGCTGGTGCCGTCGGGAGCGTCAGCCGCGTTCGGTGTCGTCGCCCACGTCGGTCCGGCCGTCCTCGTCGGCGCGACGCGCCGGCTCGTCCGTCGTCGCGCCGCCGGCGTCGGACTCGAGCCGCTGCCGGATCTCCGCGCGGTAGCGGGTGCGACGGATGCGTCGCGTCATGTCGACCACGAGCAGGATCGTCACGACCGCGACCACCGCGATCGCCACGAAGCCGGCGACCCCGGGGGTGACGTCGACGTCGGGCACGACGGTCGGGCTCGGGCTGGGGGCGGCGGCGATGGCCGTCAGGATGGTGCTCACGCGGTGGTGTCCTCGTCGTCAGGGAGCCCCGCGAACAGGTCGGACTCCGGCAGGTCGGTGGGCACGCGGGCCTCGACGAGCTGGTAGTCCTCGGTGGGCCACACCGTCGCGAGGAGGTCGTTCGGCCAGGAGAAGAAGAAGCTGTCCGGCGGCACCTGACTCGCGTGCGCGTGCAGGGCGGCGTCGCGCGCGTCGAAGTACGCGCTGACGTCGACGTGCGTCGTCGCGAGGTCGGGTCGGTCGGAGAACCGCTCGACCCACTCGCGGAGCTGCTCGATCGCCGGGCTGTCCGGGTCGCGCTCGCGCAGTGCCTCGTAGATCGTGCGGAAGCGGCGGGGGTTCATGGTCCGCTCGTAGTAGAGCTTGCTGACCGCCCACGGCGCCCCCGCGGCCGGGTACTTCGTCGGGTCGGCGGCGTCGCGCCACGCGGCCACGGAGACCTCGTGCGTGCGGATGTGGTCGGGGTGCGGGTAGCCGCCGTTCTCGTCGTAGGTGACGAGCACGTGCGGGCGGAAGCGGCGGACCACGCGGACGAGCGCCTCGGTCGAGTACTCCAGCGGGACGGTCGAGAACGTGCCCGGCCGGACCGTCTCGCCCTGCTCGGCGTCCGGCAGCCCGGAGTCGTGGTACCCGAGCCACACGTGCTCGATGCCGAGCGCCGCCTGCGCCGCGGCCATCTCGGACCGGCGGTAGCCCGCCATGTCGCGGTGCGCGCGGCTCGTCGCAGGCTCGCCGAGCTGGTCGTTGAGGATGTCCCCGGCCTCGCCGCCCGTGCACGAGACGACCATGACCTGGTGACCCTCGGCGACGTACCGGGCGGAGGTCCCGGCGCCCTTGCTCGACTCGTCGTCGGGGTGGGCGTGGACGGCCAGCAGGCGGAACGGCACGAGGATCCTCACGGGAGCGGGTCGAGCGGGCGCGCACGCGTCGACCGCGTGCGTGGGGGCAGCGCACAGCGGGGCGTGAACTACCCTGGGACCAGGATAATCACCCCGGGAGCCCCCAACTGTCCGAACCGCTGCACCCCACCGTCACCGCTCCGACCGCTGCCCCGGGCACGGCCGCGTCGCTGGACGACCGGTACGGGCGCACCCCGGACCGCCGGCGTCGCAGCAGGCTGTTCGGCATCGTCGCCGCGATCGCCGTCGTGCTGGTGTTCGTCGCGTGGGTGGTGTGGGCCGGGCTCGACCAGGAGTCGCACGGCCTCGACAACACCGAGCTCGGCTACACCGTGGTGTCCGACCACCGCACGGTCGTGCACTCGCAGGTCTCGGCCGACCCGGGCACCGAGGTCCGCTGCGCCGTGCAGGTGCTCGACAAGTCGTACTCGATCGTCGGGTGGAAGGAGGTGACGCTGCCGGCCTCCGAGCAGCGCACCCGCTCGATCTCGACCGCGGTGAACACCACGACCCGCGGCGTGACCGGCTTGATCCACGACTGCTGGGTTCCCTAGACTCGACTGATCCGCGGACGAGACCGGCCACACCGGCCGGTCTCGTCCGGTGTCGAAAGGGAGACCGATGAGCAACGACACGCAGACCACCTGGCTGACCCAGGAGGCGCACGACCGTCTCACGGCCGAGCTCGAGCAGCTGTCGGGCCCGGCCCGCAAGGAGATCGCGGACCGCATCGAGGCGGCGCGTGAAGAGGGCGACCTCAAGGAGAACGGCGGCTACCATGCCGCGAAGGACGAGCAGGGCAAGATCGAGGCCCGCATCCGCCAGCTCACCGAGCTGCTCAAGCACGCCACGGTGGGCGAGGCGGACTTCGACGGCACCGTCGAGCCGGGCACCGTCGTGACGGCGGTCATCGCCGGCGACGAGTCGACGTTCCTCGTGGGCAACCGCGAGATCGTGGCCGAGGGCTCGGACCTGACCGTGTACAGCCCGGTCAGCCCGGTCGGTGCCGCGATCCTCGGGCTGCGTGAGGGCGAGGAGACGACCTACACGGCGCCGAACGGCAAGGAGATCAGCGTCACGGTGACGAAGGTCGAGCGCTACCAGCCGTAGGCGCTGCGCCGCGCTGCGCTGCCGGGCTGCGCGCTGGATCGAACCACGAAGCCGACGTGGAACCAGGCACCGCTCCTGGTTCCACGTCGGTTTCCTGGTTCCACGACGACGGCTGCGGGCAGCGTCAGCGCGGGACGACGTCGCGGTGCGCGAGCGGCCGGACGCACGGGAAGCACACGAGGTCCCCGACCCGGACGTCTCCGGGCAGCAGCACCTCGTGCCCGGCCGTCCCGGTGGTGTTCGTCGCGAGCGTCACCTCGGCCACGGGAGCGACGCTGCGTCGGCCGATCAGGCGCACCTCGGTGAGCACGGCGCAGTCGGGCACCGCTGCGTCGAGCTCGACGAAGACGACCCCCCACGGTCGCCGGACACGGGTGACCGCGGCGACGGTGACGCAGACGTCGGCGGGGTGCCAGTCGCGCGGACGGTACCGCGGGGGTGCCTGCTCCGCGGTGTGCACGCACGGGGTCCCGGCCACTGCGGCCAAGCGCTGCATCGACACCGCGCGGACCCGGACGTCGTCGACGGTCGCCTCGGTGCGGGCTGGCCAGACGGTCGGGTCGAGCGGGTCGGGCAGCGAGGCGCGGAGCGAGGGCAGGATCGACGTGAGGGTCATGACGGGAGCATCACGCGCCTCCCGGCCGTCCGCGGTCTCGCTCACGCGACCCTGACGCCGGGGCGACGTTCCCGTGCGCCGCGCTGACACCAGCGGTCCGCGGATCGCGTCCGCGTTCGGCGGCGACGGCGTCCCCGACGGCACCGACGCGCGCCGGTGCACCCGGGTCAGTTCTCGAGCAGTTCCGGGCGGAAGCCGACCTCGTGGAGGCGCTGGATGACCTCCTGCGCGTGCTCCGGACCGCGGGCCTCGATCGACAGGTCGAGGGCGACCTCGTTGATGACCAGGCCCTGCCCGTGCCGGGTGTGCAGCACCTCGACGACGTTGGCGCCGGCGTCCGAGATGACCTGTGCGACGCGGGCGAGCTGGCCCGGGCGGTCGGGCAGCATGATCCGGATGCCGATGTAGCGCGACGCGGCGACGAGACCACGGGTGATGATGCGCTCCATCATCAGCGGGTCGATGTTCCCGCCGCTCAGCAGCACGACCGTCCGACCGGTGTCGCGGACGGCGCCGGACATGATCGCGGCGACACCGACGGCGCCGGCGGCCTCGACCACGAGCTTCGCGCGCTCGAGCAGCACGAGCAGGGCGCGGGCCGTGTCGTCGTCCGAGACGGTGACGATGTCGTCGACCAGGTCGCGGATGATCGGGAAGTTGAGGTCACCGGGTCGGGCGACGGCGATGCCGTCCGAGATCGTCGGCTTCGTCGTGATCGTGACCGGCTCGCCGGCGGTGATCGACGACGGGTAGGCCGCCGCGTTCTCCGCCTGCACCCCGATCACCCGGATCGGGCGGCCCAGGCGTTCGGCCATCCCCTTCACCGCGAGGGCGATGCCGGAGATGACCCCGCCGCCGCCGATCGGCACGACCACGGTGTCGACGTCCGGCACCTGGTCGATGATCTCGAGACCGAGCGTGCCCTGGCCGGCGATGACGTCGGGGTGGTCGAAGGGCGGGATGAACACCGCTCCCGTGTGCGCTGCGAAGTCCTTGGCGGCACTCAGTGCCTCTTCCACGGAGTGGCCGCGCAGGACCACGTCGGCGCCGTAGTGGCGCGTCGCCTGGAGCTTCGGCAGCGCCACCCCCACGGGGGTGAAGATCGTCGCCGGGATGCCGAGCTCGCGGGCCGCCAGGGCGACACCCTGCGCGTGGTTGCCGGCGCTCGCTGCGACGACACCGGCCGCGCGCTGCTCGGGGCTCAGCGCGGCCAGGCGGTTGTAGGCACCGCGCACCTTGTACGCGCCCGTGCGCTGCAGGTTCTCGCACTTCAGGTGCACCGGCGAGCCGAGCAGTTCGGCGAGGAACTGCGAGGTCTCCATCGGGGTGACGCGCGCGACGCCCGCGATGGTCCGCTGCGCGGCCTCGATGTCCGCCAGCGAGGGGAACGCCGCGGTCTGCTGCTGGGGCACGGAGGTGTCGGTCACGGTCCCATCATCGTCCGTCAGGGCCGCCACGGCGAACTCGTGACGATCTGTCGGTGAGCACCCGCTCAGCCCGCGGTGCCCCTGGTGGCGGTGGGCTGCTCGTCGCTGCCGGGTGCCGGGACGCCCTCGGGGTGGCGCTTCCGCCAGCGGCGGCGCTTCTTGGCCTCGACACTCGCGTGGTGGTCACGCTGCTTCGCCTCGAGCACGTGGTCGGAGTCGAGCCCCTTCCACCGGCCGCTGGCGATCGTCGTCACCATCGAGTTCACGGTCGCGATGAGCGGCACGGCGAAGAACGCTCCGGCGATGCCCGCGAGCCCGGACGCCGCGGTGACACCGAGCACGACCGCGAGCGGGTGCACCTTGACGGCGCTGCCCATGACCAGGGGCTGGAGGATGTGCCCCTCGACCTGCTGCACGACCAGGATCACGCCGAGCATGATGAGCGCGGCGACCCAGCCGTTGAAGATGAGCGCGATGAACACCGCGAGGAAGCCCGTCACGATGGCGCCGACGACGGGGATGAACGCGCCGAGGAAGACGAACACGGCGATCGGGATGACGAGCGGGAGCTGGAGCGCGGCAGCCCCGATGCCGATGCCAACGGCGTCGACGAAGGCCACGAAGATCTGCACGCGGATGAAGCTCGTCAGCGTCGTCCACCCGGCGACCCCGGCACCGTCGATGGCCGGCCGGGCCTTCTTCGGGAAGAGTCGGACCGTCCAGCGCCAGACGTTCTTGCCGTCGATGAGCAGGAAGATCACCGTGAAGATGACGACGAACAGCCCGGTGAGCAGGTGGGTCAGCGACGAGCCCGCGCTCGCGACGCCGGACAGGATCGAGCCGGAGTTGCTCGACAGCCAGTCGGTCGCCTGGTTCAGGTAGTTGTTGAGGTCGGACTGACTGATGCCGAGACCGGAGTTGAGCACGAAGTCCCGGATCGTGTCGTACTGCGAGAGCGTCCGGTCGCGCAGTGAGGGGTAGGCCGCCGCGATCTGGTCGACCACGAGCCAGATGAGTCCACCGACGGCCGCGAGCCCCCCGACCAGGCTGACCACGACGGCGATCCACTTCGGCACGTGGTGGCGCTGCATCCAGTTCGACAGCGGCACGAGCAGGGCGGCCACGACGATCCCGATGAGGAACGGGATGAGCACCTCGCTGAAGAGCGTGACGAGGTAGATGAACACCGCGACGACGCCGATGACGACGAGCACGCGCCACGACCAGGCACCCGCGATCCGCATCCCCGTCGGCACGACCTGCTCGACGACGGGATCCGGATGCGTCTTCTTTCCCCAGGCCATGCGGCGAGTGTACCGACGGGCACCGGAGCGTGTTCCAGATGCGGCATACGTCCGTCCGACGTCGGTGTCGGCGCGGATCGGTAGCGTCGTGCCATGGTCAGGTCCACGCTCTCCGCCGCCGAGGCCCGCCGCGTCACCCTGGCGGCCCAGGGCTTCGGCGCTCCCGCCCGTGACATCGTCGGTACCCGGACGCTGACGAGCACGATCGGCCGGCTCGGGCTGCTGCAGATCGACTCGGTGAACGTCTTCGAGCGGAGCCACTACCTGCCGCTCTTCGCCCGCCTCGGGTCCTACGACAAGCCCGCGCTGGACCGACTCACGATGCGGCGGGCCGGCCCGTACGCCGAGTACTGGGCGCACGAGGCCGCGTTCCTGCCGCGCGCCGACCTCCCCCTGTTCCGCTGGCGCATGGACGCGTACCGCGACCGCGACGCCCGACCGAACCGGATCGCGGGGGTCGAACGCACCGCGGGCGTCCGCCGGGAGCTCCGCGCCCTGCTCGCCGCCGAGGGTCCCCTGCCCGCGAGCGCCGTCGAGCACGAGGCGAACGTGCGCCGCGGGCCGTGGTGGGGCTGGAGCGACGTGAAGGCGGGGCTCGAGCAGATGTTCCGCTGGGGCGAGGTCGTCAGCGCCGGCCGCGCCGGGTTCGAGCGCGTGTACGCCCTGCCCGACCAGGTGCTGCCGCCGGGAACGCTCGAGGGCGCTCCGGACCGGCACACCGCCGTCACGGAGCTGGTCCGGCGCGCCGCACGCGCGTCCGGTGTCGGGACCCGCGCGGACCTCGCCGACTACTTCCGACTGCGCGCGGACGACACCGCTGCCGCGATCGCCGAGCTCGAGGAGCGCGGCGAGGTCGTTCCGGTCCGCGTGGAGGGGTGGCGCGACCGCGCGTGGATGCACGTCGACGCCCGGGTCCCGCGGCGGGTGACGGCCGACGCGGTGCTCAGTCCGTTCGACCCGGTCGTGTGGTTCCGTCGCCGCGCGGAGCGCATGTACGACTTCCACTACCGGATCGAGATCTACACGCCGGCGCCGAAGCGGGTGTTCGGCTACTACGTGCTGCCCGTGCTGCAGGACGACCGCCTGACCGGACGCGTCGACCTGAAGAGCGACCGGCAGCGGGGTGTGCTCCGGGTGCGGACCGCGTGGCAGGAGCCGGGCGAGCACCTGGACGCGGAGCGCCTCGCCGAGACGCTGCGGCGGGCGGCGGCGTGGCAGGGACTCGACGGTGTCGAGGTCACCGACCGTGGCACCGCGGCCGCAGCGGTCGCCGCGGCGCTCAGGGTCGCGCTCGTTCCGCACGAGGCAGCGGACGACGCCGATGCGCCCGAGGCGTCTCCGGGCGACGACGCGGTCGCCTGAGGCCCGGCCGGGAGGCCCGGTGCACCTCCGCCGCGTAGGCCCGGCCCGGCCCGGTGGTCGCGCTGGCACGCCGTGCTCGCGAAGCGCGCCGACGCAGGCGAGACGCCGCGATCCGCGCGAGACGCCGCGACTCCTGGGCACGTCTCGCCGCGACGAGGCCGTCCCGCACCGACGCCGGCGTCTCGACGCGACGAGGTCGTACGTCCGCACGCCGGCGTCTCGACGCGCACAGGCCGTCTCGCACCGACGCCGGCGTCTCGACGCCCGTCCGTCAGAAGCGGTCCAGGCTCCCCCGCAGTCGAGCGACCCGGTCCGGCAGCGGCGGGTGCGTGGAGAACAGCCGGTCCATCACACCGGGCCGCATCGGGTCGGCGATCCACAGGTGCGCCATGGACGAGTTCTGCGTGCGGGTCGGTCGCCCGTAGGCCTGGAGCTTCTCGAGCGCACGCGCGAGGCCCTCGGGGTACCGCGTCGTCATCGCACCCGTGGCGTCCGCGAGGTACTCGCGCTGCCGGGAGACCGCTGCCTGCACCGCTGCGGCCGCGATCGGCGCGACGAGCACCGCCACGATCCCGGCGATGATCAGGATCGGGTTGCCGCCACCGCCGTTGTCGTTGTTCCGTCCGCGCCCGCTCAACCCGCTGAAGATCGAGATGCGCAGGAGCACGTCCGCCAGGAACCCGACCGCGACCACCAGGCCGAACACGATCGTCGAGACGCGGATGTCGTAGTTCTTGACGTGTCCGAGCTCGTGCGCCATGACGCCCTGCAGTTCGCTGTCGTCCATGATCGCCAGCAGCCCGGTCGTCGCCGCGACGATGGCGTGCTCCGGGTCACGGCCGGTGGCGAAGGCGTTGGGCGCGGGGTCCTCGATGACGAACACCCGGGGCATCGGCATACCGTTCGTGATCGCCAGGTTCTCGACCGTCCGCCAGAGCCGCGGTTCCGTCGTGCGGTCGATCTCGATGCCGCCCGCGATCGCCGTCGCCTGTCGACCAGCGAGGAAGTACTGGAGCAGCGCGTACCCGAGCGCGACGACGAGGACGATCACCCCGACCGAGACGTTGCCCGCGAGGTAGCCGCCCAGGAACCCGAGCGCCCCGACGATGAGCAGGAAGACCAGGATGATGACGACGGTGTTGCGCTTGTTCCGCGCGATGGCGCTGTACACGGGTCAGGCCGCCCCGCCGCGGTCAGAACTGGACGCGCGGCGGTTCGGCGATCGCCGCGGGTTCTGCCGTCTCGAAGAACGACGCCTCGGTGAACCCCTTGCTCTTCGCGAAGGTCGAGTTCGGGAAGACGCGGATCTTGGTGTTCAGCTCGCGCACGCCGCCGTTGTAGAAGCGTCGCGCGGCCTGGATCTTGTCCTCGGTGTCGACGAGCTCGGACTGCAGCTGCAGGAAGTTCTGGCTCGACTGCAGCTGCGGGTAGCCCTCGGCGACGGCGAACACGCTCTTCAGGGCCTTCTGCATGTGCCCTTCGGCCACCGAGGCGCTCGAGGCGTCACCGGCACCGAGCGTCTCGGCCCGGGCACGCGTCACCGACTCGAACACGGACTTCTCGTGCGCGGCGTACCCCTTGACGGTGTCGACGATGGTGGGGATGAGGTCTGCGCGGCGCTTCAGCTGGACCGTGATGTCGCTCCACGCCTCGTCCACGCGCAGCTTCAGCGTGACGAGCGAGTTGTAGGTCACCCAGAGGTAGATCCCGATCACGACGAGCAGGACCACCACCACTCCGACGACGATGAGCGTCGTGACGAGTCCGGTGTCCATCTGGGCGTACTCCTTTGCGCGTCGGGTCCGGCGCGGTGGGACTGCGACCGGTGCGTGGCCGTGTGACGACCGTCCACGAGTGTACCGAGGCGCACCGGGACGACCCGTTCCCGCAGTGTGGTTCACGGGTGATTCCCGAGTGGCGTACACCCGCCGTGCGGTGACCGCTGCGGCAGGGAGACTGCGGACGCACGTCGTGGGACACATCATCCGGGTGGCGGATTGACCCGGGCCGGATCATCACGTGTGATGGAACCGGTGGACACGCTCGGGGACAACGTGGAGCAGGGGATCGTCGGCGACGGCGGTCCCGTCGGTCGACCCCGAACCCGCTCCGGACTGCTGACCGCGGGCGTGGCGATCGTGATGACGGCCGGAGCGTTCCTCCTGGGGGCGCCGCCGGCATCGGCGACGACGAGCACGACCACGACCACGACCACGACCACGACCACGACCACGACGAGCACCACCACGGCAGCTCCCCCCGAGCACATCGTCGAGACCCGGAGCGCGAGCGCCGCCGGCACCGCGAGCGCGACGACCGCCAGCACCGGCGGCGAGCCGCAGCAGGACGACGACGCGGCCCGGACGGCCTCCCCGACGCCCTTCCCCCAGTTCGGCACGCTGCCACCGGACACCGGTTCCCCCTCGCCGTCGCCGACCGAGCGCCCCGCCGTCCGTCCGACCATCGCCGACCCGGGCGACGTGACGACCGCGACCGTCCGGCTCCACGGCAGCGGCACCCCCGGGCACCGGGTGCGCGCCGCCGGACCCGCCGTGACCGGCTCGACCGGGTGCACGGCGACCGTGGCCGACGACGGGTCGTGGGCGTGCATCGCCACCGTCCGCTCGGGCCCGCAGCAGGTCTTCACGGTGGTCGACGAGACGGACACCACGCTCGGGTCGTCCCGCGCGCCGGCGTCCGACGTCGTCGTCCCGCCGGTCGTCACCACCGACCGCCCGACCTCGGGTCCCGTGTCCGGCACCGGTCTGCCCGGTGCGACCGTCGCCGTGTCCGTCTCCGGCACGCCGGCCGACCGGACCGCGCGGGTGGACGCCAGCGGCCACTGGTCGGTCGCACTCCCCGGCAGCACCCGGGACGGTCGCGCCACGGTCTCCGCGGCCCAGACCGCGAGCACCGGCAACGGCTTCCGCTCCGACCTCCGGAGTGCCCCCTCCGCTCCACGCACGGTCGTCGTCGACCGGACCGCCCCGGCAGCGCCGGTCGTCACGGCACCGGGAGCCGACGAGCGCGTGCGCTCCCAGCCGTTCACGGTGCGCGGCACCGGCGAGGCCGGCGCGGTCCTGACGGTGTACCTCGACCGCTCACCGGTGTGCCGGACCGACGTGGGTGCCGACGGCCGGTGGTCCTGCACGACGACCGGCACGACCGCAGCCGCCGGGACCCGGACCGTGAGCGCGATGCAGCAGGACGCCGCGGGCAACTCGTCGCCGTCGTCGACCGGCGTCCGGGTGGCGCTGTCCGGCTCGACGCCCAGCACCAGCTCGAGCACCTCCGGTCCGGCGGTCGGACCGACGTCGTCGTCCGCCACGCCGGGCTCGCCCGACGCAGCACCGGGGACGACCGCGGGTGGCGGCGGCGGTCCGACCGGCACCGACCCGACGGGCACCGGCGCGTCCGGCCCCGGCGCGGGTGGTGGCACGACCGGCGCGGCAGGAGACGGCCCGGCCAGCACCACTTCCGGCGTGCCCGACTGGTCCGGACCGGCCGGCGACTGGACCGCCGGCACGGCCTACGACCGCGGCGTCCGGCCCGTCCAGGCGTCGTTCTCGTGGGGCACCGTCCTGCTCGCGACGGGAGTGGCGGCCGGCTTCCTCGTGCTCGTCGCCGTCCCGCTCGCCGTGGTCGGCGCCGCCGTCCGCGGTCGCCTCCGGAACCCCTTCACCGCCCTGCTGGGTCGGAACCGCTCGCGGCGGGACCGCCGGCTCGGTGACGAGGTCCTGCCGACCTGGGCAGCGGCGGCCCTCGGCGTCGGGATCGTCGTCGTGACGACGCTCCTCGGGGTCGGCACCTCGCTCGAGGCCCGCTACGTCCGCCTCGCGCTCGCGGTGCTGCTCGGCTCGGCCGTCACGACCGCCGCCGTCGTCCTGGCCACCCGCTGGGCCGCCGGTCGGGACCGCACCGCCGTCGGCTTCCGTGTCTCGCCCTGGCTCGTGCTCGCCGCCGTCGCGGGGTGCGCCCTGACCCGGGTCGCCGACCTCTCCCCCGCCCTGGTCGTCGGCGCCGTCCTCGTGCCCGTCGGACGACCGGGCGCCGACACCGCCGCCCTGCGGCTCGGGTCGAGCGTCGCCCGCGGGGTGCGGAGCGCCACCGCCCGCTCGGTCGCGCTGCTCGGGGTCGCCGCCACCGGCTGGGTCCTGCACTCGCTCGTCGGCAGCTCGGGGTTCTGGACGACGCTCACGGCCGAGTTCGCCACCACGCTGTGCGTCGGGGCGGTCGGCGCGCTCGTGGTCACCCTGCTGCCGTTCCCAGGGTCGGCGGGCGCCGCGCTCGTCACCGGGGCACGAGTCCGCTGGGTCGCGCTCACGGCCGGTGCGGTCGCGCTCGCTGCACTCACCACGGGCGCACCCGCCCCGGCTGTCCCGTCGCCGACGGAGACCGCGGTCGCCGCCGGCCTCTGTGCCCTCGCGGTCGCCTGCTGCTGGGTCTGGGTCCGCGGGACGCGCGCGGCGGCCGCGCCGCAGCGCTGACGGACGCGGACCCGCCGCCCGCACGACCGCCCGGGACACGCGCGGTGGGTCCGTCACGCACCGCCGCGCTCGACACGCACCTGTCGGCAGCCCCGTGCCGGCCCGCGACGCTCTGCCAGCTCCGTGCACGCCGGACGGGAGGCACGTGACCGGCCCCGCCACGCGCGTCCCGGTCCACGCCCACCGGGCCGGAGGCGCACGTCGGCCCGCCACGCGCCCGCCGGAGGGGAGGCTCGTCACCAGGCCACCCACGCGCCTCCCGGCCCACGCATGCCGGAGACGGCGCGCACGACCGGCCCCAGCCTGTCTCCCGGCCGCCAGCCCCGCGCCGCCGGGCCGGATCAGGCCGCGTGGTGCGGGGCGTTCCGCCGGAACAGCCCGGGCAGCAGCCCGCCGATCTTCGTCCCGATGCAGAGGCTGACGAACGTCGCGAGCGGCGTACCGAGCGCGACCGGGTCGAAGGTGGTGACCGCGACGAGCCCCACGGTGCCGGGCACGAGGAGCAGGAACGCGGGGAAGAACGACACCGTCGCCGGGATCACCGGCACGAGGCGCTCGAGCAGGCGCGTCGCGACGAACAGCAGTGCGGCCGCAGCGCCCGTGGCGACGACGCTCCCCCAGAGGGGCGTGGTGCCGCTGACGACCGCGTAGGCGCTCGTCATGACGGCGACGGACACCAGCGTGAGCCGCCAACCGGAGCGGAACACCAGCCCGAGCCCGACGGCCAGGCCGACGACCGCGACCCAGGACACCCAGTAGGACGGCACGGCCTCCCACCCACCACGGAGGGTACCCACGCCGGCGACCTCACCGACGAGCGCCGCAGACGACGGGTCCACCCGCAGCCCGGTCAGTGCGCTGCCCGCTGCGATGCCCGCGGCCATGAACCCGAGCGTGATGAGTCCCTGCACGAGCCGCGAGGCACCCGTCACGATGTCGGCCGCAGTGAGCTCGAGCAGCGCGTTGGTGATGAGCGCACCGGGCACGAACACCGCCACGGGTGCGCAGACGGCGAACAGCGGCACGTGGTCGAACCCGGTCCCGGCGGCGACGAGGCCGACGACGCTCGTCGACATGAAGGCGGCTAGGAACGGGATGATCGCGACGGCCTCGCGGAAGCGGCGGAGCACCAGGCTGAGCACGCCGACCAGGGCGCCGACGACGAGCGCCAGCACGATCGCCCACCAGGGGCAGCGGAACACGACCGCCAGCCCGACCGAGGTCAGGGCGTTGCCGGCGATCCAGGGCAGCGCCGGCGGCGGGACGGTACCCGCACGGATGGCGCGCACCCGGGCGGGGATCTCGGCGAGGGCGATGGACCCGCGCTCCAGGCCGAGCACCAGGCGGTTCGCGCGTGCTGCCTGGCGGGAGGAGAGCTCGACGCCCTCGGCGTTCACGATCGTGGCGGCGCCGGTGGCGACCTCGCTGACCATGACGAGCGCGGGCAGGACCCCCACGGCGAGCGTCGGGCCGACCC
>CAJYIG010000168.1 GCA_913774725.1 uncultured Curtobacterium sp.
CGGCCGCCGCCCCCGCGGGGGGCGACGGCCGTCCTGTTCACGAGGAGGAAGCCATGCAGCACGATCCGAACGCCCGGACGCAGATCACCGAGGTCGACCTGCCGTCCGAGCTGACCACCCCGCTCCCCGAGGACGCCGGGCCACTGGTGGTCGCCGCCCGCACCGCGGCGGAGACGGCGCTCGGCGTGCCGGGCGTCCACCACCTGGGCGGGCTCGTCGCCCGGGCCGCCGACCGCGTGCGATCGCAGCTCGGTCGCACCGCCGGGGCCCCCGGCGTCCAGGTCGACGACAACGACGGCACGCTCGACGTGACCGTCTCCGTGGTCGTCAGCTACCCGCACCCGGTGCTCGAGGTCGCCGACGAGGTCCGCCGTCAGGTGGCCGCGGCGGTGTCGCAGCTCGGCGCGGGACAGCCCACCACCGTCGACGTACGCGTGCT
This sequence comes from uncultured Curtobacterium sp., assembly GCA_913774725.1. Taxonomy (GTDB): domain Bacteria; phylum Actinomycetota; class Actinomycetes; order Actinomycetales; family Microbacteriaceae; genus Curtobacterium; species Curtobacterium subtropicum. The sequence continues at coordinate 440 of CAJYIG010000168.1, forward strand.
CGACGTGCACGGCCCCTTCGACGACGAACCGACGCCGGTCGACAAGGCCCGCGAGGCCGTCGGTGACGCGGTCGACCGCACGAAGGAAGTCGTCTCGGGCGCCGCGGAGAACGTCCGCGACGGCGCCGCCGAGGTCGCCGAGCGGGCACGCGATGCCGCGCGGGATGCCGCGGACGCCACGCGGGAGGCCGCCGGCCGTGCGCGGGACGCTGCCGGTGACGCCGTCGACCGCGCTCGGGCGACCGCCGCCGACCTGGGTGACCGGGCATCCGACGCGATCGACACCGCCCGCGAGGAGACCGCGGACGCCGTCGACACCGCGCGGGAGAAGACCGCAGACGCCGTCGACGCCGCGCGGGAGACCGCGTCCGACGCGGCCGAGCGCGCCGCGGAGAAGTCCTCGGACGCCGGAGACGCGGCGAAGGAGGCGGTGAGCGCAGCGAAGGACGCCGCGCAGGACGCCTCGCAGGAGATCCGGGACCGTGCATCGAGTGCCGCCGCAGCGGCGACCGACGCCGCAGCGGACGCCGCAGCCGCGGCCTCGGACGCGGTCGACGCGGCAGCGAGCGCGACGAAGGACGGCGCTGCCTCCTCGGCACACGGCGAGACGTCCGACGCCGCTGCGACGTCCGAGAGCACCGTGACGTCCGAGACCGCTGGGACGTCCGAGACTGCTGGGACGTCCGACACTGCCGACACGGACGAGCGCGTCGCCGCCGCCCTCGACGAGGCGGCCGACCGCATCGAGCACGCTGCCGACGTCGTCCGCGACGAGGCCGACGCCCACCACGACGGCACCGCCGCGCACCGCAGCGACGACGGCGAGGCTGACGCCGAGGCCCGGCGATGACCACCGCGTGGGCGGGACGACGGGGCTCGACCGCTCGTCGTCCCCGTCCGCGCGGCGTCTGGATCACGTCGGGCATCGGCATCGTGCTGGTGCTCGCCGTGGCCCTCGGTGCGTACCTCCCGCTGGTCGGGTTCCTCGGCGGGGTGACCGCCACCACCGCCGGACTCGTGCCGTTCCCGTTCATCCGGATCGCCCTCGTCACGCTGCTCGGCGTGGTGGTCGTCCTCGCCCTGCTGCTCTGGGCACTGACCCGGCGCCACACGGTCACGTCGGTCTTCGCGATCGTCCTCGCCGTCCTGGTCAGCCTCGCGGTCACCGCCTACCCAGTCGTGACGATCGCGATCGCCTCGGCGGATCGTGCCGGTGACGTCTGGCCGATCATCACCGATCTCTGGCAGCGCTTCACCGGCTGACCCGCACCGCAGAGCACCACAGTCCCACGACGGACCCGCGACCCGAACGCGGGTCCGTCGTGTTCTCCGTCCGACGTCCGAGCGCTGCGGGTGACGCGGTCGCGCGTCGGTCAGCGTCCGGTGCGCGACCCGGTCCGGAGTCGCCGGAGCCCCTCGTCGATCGAGACCGTCGGAGTCCAGTGCAGCTCCGCCCGTGTCCGCCGCTGGTCGAACCAGTGCGCCGTCGACAGTTGCTCGGCGAGGAACCGCGTCATCGGCGGCTCGTCCGCACCGGGACGCACCCGCCACACTGCCTCGACGACCGAGCCGGCAGCGCGGGCGAGCGCTGCGGGCACGTGCAGCCGCGGTGCCGGGACCCCGGACGCCGTGCAGATCCCCGCCAGGAGCTCCCCCACGGGTCGGGGTTCGCCGTTCGTCACGACGTAGGCGTTGCCGTGCACCGCGTCGTCGGTCGCGTGCTCGAGCGCGGCGACCATCGCCGAAGCCGCGTTGTCGACGTAGAGCGTGTCGATGAGCGCGGCGCCCGAGTCGAGGAGCGGCAGCCGCCCGGTGCGTGCGCGATCGACGATGCGACCGACGAGCTGGGTGTCCCCCGGCCCCCACACCAGGTGCGGTCGGACGGCGACGACCGCGAAGCCCGGCGCGTCCGCCGCGAGCGCCAGCAGTTCGGCGGCAGCCTTCGTGCGCGCGTAGTGCCCGCGCGCAGCGGTCGGCTCGGCGGGGTCGGCGGCGGCGCCCGCCAGTGACGATCCGGTGTGCGCCACGGACGGCGACGACACGAAGACGAAGCGGCCGACCCCGGCGGCACGCGCGGCGTCGACCAGCGCGCTCGTCCCGGCGACGTTGACGTGGGCGAAGTCGGCCGGGTCACCTGCGAGCGACACCTTCGCCGCCAGGTGCACCACGGCCTCCACACCGTCCACCGCACGCGCGACCGCCGTGGCGTCGGTCATCGTGCCGAGGGCGTCCTCGACCCCGTCGACCCCGGAGGGCCGGCGCTGGAACGTCCGGACGTCGTGCCCGGCGTCGCGCACGGCGGCGGCCGTCGCCCGGCCGAGGAACCCGCTGGCCCCGGTGACGAGGACCCTCACGGGCGGACCATCCGGCCGCCGCCGAGCACCGTCGACGCCCACCGCGACAGCCGTGCGCGATCGACCTTGGAGTTGTGCCGGATGTCCGTCGGCAGGACCGGCACGACGAGCACCGCGGCGAGCGGGACCCCTGCTGCCGCACGGACGGCGGCGGCGAGGTCAGCCGACGCGAGGCCCGGACGTCGTGCTGCGGGGACGGTCTCGACGACGGCGACGACCTGCTGGGTGCCCGCGGGCCCGATCCCGGCGATGCCCACCCGGCCGACCCCGTCGACCTGCTCGATCCGCTGCTCGGGCCCGACCGGGGTGACGACGCCGTCAGGGGTCGTCACGACGTGCTGGAGCCGACCTTCGATCCAGAGGCGACCGTCGGCATCGAGGTGCCCGACGTCGCCGGTGCGGTGTCCACGCGGGTCCCCGACCCCCGCCCGCGACACCCGGTCGGTGCGCCAGAGCCGGTCGTACCGGTCACGGACGTGCGGTGCGGCGACGACGACCTCGCCGGTGGTCCCCGCCTGGTCCGTCAGGGCACCGGTCGGCGCACCGTCGGCGTCGAGCGGCGCGATGCGCACGCGGACACCGGTGGCCGGTCGCCCGACGCAGATGCCGTCGTCGGGTGCCGCCCCGGCCGCCCGCACGCCGTCCAGGTCGACGTCGGTCATGAGGAGTCCCTCGGTCATGCCGTAGGGGGTGTGCGCCGCCGCGTTCGGCATGAGGTCGGTCGCCGACGCGAGGAGTGCCGCGGACACCGGCGCACCCGCGGACAGGAACAGGCGCACGCGCGCCAGCGTCTGCCGGTCGGCTGCGGTCAGCGCGGACGACGTCGCGACGACGTTCGCGAGCGCGGCCGGCGAGAGGAACACCACGGACGCGTCGGCCGCCGCGACCGCGTCGGCCACCGCCCGCGCCGTCAGGGTTCGCGGAGCGGTGACGTCCATGTCCGGTGCCACCGAGCGGGCACCGAGGGCGGGGCCGAGCAGGGCGAAGGGCGCGAAACCCGCGACCAGTCCGGTGCCGACGCCGACGTCGTACTGCGCCGCGAGGACGTCGCGCACCGCGGCGAGCTGTCCGTGCGTGTACACGACGCCCTTCGCCGGACCGGTCGAGCCCGAGGTGAAGAGGACGGCAGCCGGGGCGTCCGGCGAGGGTGCTGCGGGCAGGTCCGCACCGCCCGCGAGTCGGCGGGCGCCGCGTCGGGCGACCTCGACGAGGGTGTGCTCCACCCCGAGGGCCCTCCGCGCGGGGGCCGGGAGCGTGACCGTCGCGATGCGCCGTCCCGGCCAGCCCAGCGCGCGAGCGGCGGCCAGGCCCGGCAGGGCGCCGATCACCCAGTCCGGCCGGGCACCGCGGACGGCACGGGTCAGGCCGCGGAGCCCGAGCCCGGCATCCGCCACCACCACGACCGCGCCGATGCGGACGCACGCGTAGAGCACCGCCGTCAGGTCGGCGCCGGGCGTGACGAGCAGGGACACCCGGTTGCCGGGGCGGACGCCGAGGTCGGCGAGCCCGGCGGCGACCTCGCGGACCCGTCGGGCGAGCAGCCGCCACGAGACCGTGCGCGGTCCACCGGCGGCGGCCATCTCGACGAGCGCCGGGCCCGTGTCCGTCGCGAGATCGTCCAGGGCCGCCCAGAGCGGGCGGTGACCGAGACTCGGGTCGAGCGACGCGTCTCGAGCCGCAGCGCCCGAGATCGGTCGGGCACCGCGAGACTCGGGTGCGTCCTGCGTGCCGCCGCCGGGTGCTTGGCCGTCCGGCAGGCGGTCACCGAGCCAGTCGAGCACCGTCCCCGCGACGTCGGCGTCGTCTGGCAGCAGGTGCCCCGCGCCCTCGAAGCGGTGCACGTCGGCGTGCGGCACCCGGTCGACCAGGTCGTCGAGGTACCGCTCGAGGAACACCGGGTCGCGCGGCCCCCACATGACCAGCGCCGGGACGTCGAGCGCCGCGACACCGGCGGCGATGCGGTCGAGCTCGGCGGCGCTCGGGTGGGTGGCGTCGACCGGGATGTCCGCGACGAAGCCGCCGATGCCGCCGCGACGGACGGCACCGCGGTACGGCGCGCGGTAGGCGTCGGCGGTGGCACGGTCGAGCGCCGGGTGCGCGATCGCGAGCGTCGTCTCGAGGAACGCCGGGGTCAGCACCGTCCCGCGCCCGAGCACGCCGGGGCGCAGCGCGAGCCGCAGCGGGGCGGGGATCGGGGCGTCGTCGGGCTGGTGCACGGCGGTGTTGCACGTCGCCACGCCCACCACGAGGTCGGGGTGGTCGACCGCCCAGCCGAGCGAGACGACTCCGCCCCAGTCGTGCCCGAGGGTGACGACGGGCCCCGTGAGCCCGAGCTCGTCGGTCAGGGCGCCGAGGTCGCGGACGCGGTCGGCCAGGCGGTGCTGGTCCGCGGTGCGCTCCGAGAAGCCCATGTCGAGCTGGTCGACCGCGACCACGCGCCAGGCCGGGCCACCGGCCCCGGCGGCGTCGAGCGTGCGGGCGGCGACGGACCGCCACAGGTAGGACCACGTGGGGTTGCCGTGCACGCAGAGCAGGGTGCCGACCGGCGTGACGCCGAGCGCCTCGAGCTGACCGGCCGTGTCGAGGAGGTGCCAGGTGCGCGCGGGGCGAGCCGAGCCTCCCGGCCGACCGTCCGTCGACGCGGGGACCGTGACCAGGCGGGACCAGGCCGGGTCGAGTCCGGGCAGGGGCGGCGGGAGCGTCGCCGGAGCCGTGCTGGCGGCGACGCGCGGGAGGCCGGACCTCACCAGCGCAGTTCCATCATCGCCGTGTTGATGCCCGAGCCGACGCCGCCGAGGAAGACGCGGTCGCCGCGGGTGATGCCGCCGCGGTCGACCTCGTCGGCCAGGGTGATCGGGATCGACGCCGGACCGACGTTGCCGTAGCGCTGGTAGGTGGTCGGCACCTTGGTGCGCGGGATGCCGATGGCCTCGACGAACGCGTTCGTGTGCACGTCGGAGACCTGGTGCAGGACGTAGCGGTCCATGTCGGCCCAGTCGAAGTGCGCGCGTGCCTCGTTCCAGGCGGCGACGACGAGCTCCATGCCGCCCTTGAGCAGCATCTTCGCGTCCGTGAACATGCCGTCCACGCTGCCGACGCACAGGTCGTACCACTGCGTCGCCGCACGGGTGACGCCGCCGATGATGCGGTGCCCCTCGGGGTGGACGTCGGACGGGCCGAGCACGGCGGCCGCGGCACCCGACCCGAGGGTCAGGCTCGCGAACTCGCTCATGAAGTCCTTGCGGTTCCGGCCGCCCTGGTTCAGGCGGTCGATCGTGTTGAGCTGCACCTGGTCGGCGTCCTCGCCGTCCACGATGAGCGCGTACTTGATCTGCCCGGAGTCGATCATGCCCGCGGCGACGCTCATCGCGTTGACGAAGCCGAGGCAGGCGTTCGCGATGTCGAAGTTGATCGCCGACGTCGGCAGTCCGAGCCCGTGGTGCAGGCGGACGGCGACGCTCGGCTCGAGGTGGGGGCGCGTGACGGAGGTGTTGATGAGCAGGCCGACGTCCTCCGGCCGGATGCCCGCCTCGGCCATGGCGCGGCGGCCGGCATCGATCGCGGCGTCCTGGAAGGTCTGGCCCTCGCCCCAGTTGCGGCGCTCGGTGACCCCGGCGACCCGCTCGAGCAGACCGGTCGGGAGCCGGAGCCGACGCAGGGCTCCGCGGAGGCGCGCCTCGATGTCCGCCGACGTCGTCACGCGGTCCGCGACGGTCGTCGCGACCGACAGGAGCGACACGTTCTGGTGCTTCGCCGTGGCGTTGCCGGGGCGCTCCGGTTCGCTGCTCGTCGACTGGTCGACCGGTCGTTCCGTCATGATCGTCACCGACACATACTTCCGCATCTGACCTGGGTACGCGATCCGGGTGCGCTGGGCGGCACCGGTCAGGCGTCCTTCGGCAGCTTGCGGACCTTCGACCGACGGCGGCGGCGGTCCGGGATCATCGACCGCATCTCCTCGAGCTTGCCGAAGCACAGCAGGCGGTCGCTGGCCTGCAGTTCGACGCCGCTGCGGGGGTTCGGGATCACCGAGGCGCCGCGGTGCAGGGTCAGGACCGTGATGTCCCGGTCCCACAGCCCGGACTCCTTGATCGTCTTGCCCACCAGGTCGGCGTTCGTGTGCACGAGGAGCTCGGCCACGCCGTAGCCGGTCGAGACGCTGAGGCGCTGGCGGACGTCGATCTCCGGGAACGCGACCTGGTTGCCGATGAAGTCGATGATCGCGCCGGCGACGTCGAGACCGGTCGCACGTTCGATGCCCTCGAGGCCCGGGGACGAGTTGACCTCCATCACGAGCGGCCCGTCGTTGCCCTCGAGCATGTCGACGCCCGCGACGCGGAGGCCCATGATCTGCGCCGAGCGCACCGCCGCCTCCTCGTACTCCGGGCTGAGGGTGACCTTCTCGACCGTGCCGCCGCGGTGCACGTTCGAGCGGAACTCGTCGCCCGACGCGCTGCGACGCATCGCGGCCACGACCCGGTCCCCCACGACGAGTGCGCGGATGTCGCGGCCCCGACTCTCCGAGATGAACGCCTGGATGAG
>CAJYIG010000169.1 GCA_913774725.1 uncultured Curtobacterium sp.
CCGCCGCCGACGACCTGACGTCCGGTGGCCAGGCGTTCGGCGAAGTGCCGGTGGTTGCCGCTCCACGCCGTGTGCACGCCCCACACCTCACCGTGGGCGAAGCCGAAGCCGGGCTCCCCCACGCTGAGGACCGTGGCGGCGTCCGCGCCGGTGCGACCCTTGCGGCTGTCGCGCTCGTGCGTGCCGACGACGAGTTCGCGGCGCTGCGGGGTGCGCTCCTTGCCCCAGCGACCGGCGAAGTCGAGGACCTCGCGGGCACGGGAGGGCACCGGGAGCGCGACGGTCAGGTCGTCGACCGTGTACGTGCCGGCAGCGGTGTTCGTCACGGCCGCGCGGGTGCGCACCAGGCCGGAGCCGAGCATCTCGAGGGTGATCCGGACGGCGAGACCGGCGGTCGGGTCCTCGGCCTCGGCGGTCAGCCGGGTGTCGTCGACGTGGAGCGCCGTCACCGTGAAGGCCGGGGACCAGTCGCGGCCGTCGCGGTGGCCGGAGAGTCCGGGACGTCCGGTCCACCCGCGGTGGGGCTCGGGCAGCAGGGCGAGGCGGACCGGCACGTCGGCCTCGTTGTTGGCGACCGGGGCGACGTCGGCGTCGGCGAGGGCGACGAGCTCGTCGTGGCCGAGCGTGCCGAGGGCAGCACCCCAGTGCACGACGGCGGGCAGCGCGCCGTCGCGGCAGTCGAGCACGACGGACACCCCACCGGCGGTCAGGTGGACGAGGTCGTTCGTGGTGGTGGGCATCGTTGCTCCGGTCGGCGTCGTCGACGCCTGCGCGTCGTGGGCACGACGAGCCTGGCCGCCGCGGTGCGTCCCGCGCAACACGACGCGCGCGGCTGCTCGGAACCGGCGGAGTGCGGATGGCCGGAGTCGGTGCCGCGCGGCTTCGTCAGAACCAGCGTTTCACCTTGAACACGACGAACAGGATCGCGGCGAAGGCGATCATGGCGACGATCGACAGCGGGTAGCCCCACGTCCACGACAGCTCGGGCATGTGCGTGAAGTTCATGCCGTAGATCGCGGCGATGAGCGTCGGGGCGAACAGGATCGCCGCCCATCCCGAGATGCGCTTCGTGTCGTCGTTCTGCTTCTGCGCCGCCAGGGTCGAGTCGACCGTCAGCGCGTTCTGCAGCAGCTGACGGAAGGTGTCGAGGCGCTCGACGGTGCGGATGACGTGGTCGAGGACGTCGCGGAACCGGCGCTGCAGCTCGACGGGCAGGTGGTACTTCTCGGCTCCGCGGCGCAGGTTCTCGATGATGCCGATGAGCGGCCGGGCTGCGCGCTGGAAGTCGACGACCTCGCCGAACAGCTCGTAGATGCGCCGCGAGACCCCGGCCACACCGGAGAACAGCTGGTCCTCGATCTGGTTGATGTCCTCCTCGAGTCCGTCGATCACCGGCGCGTACCCGTCGACGATCGAGTCCATCAGCGCCCAGAGCTGTGCCTGCGGACCGGCGGTGACCAGGGCCGGCTTGCCGCTGAGCCGCTGCAGCGCGCGCGGCACGGCCTGGGGTCCGCGCGGGTCGGCCGGGACCACCGCCAGGAAGAAGTCCTGCCCGACGAAGGCGTGCACCTCGCCGAACTCGACCTGTTCGGGGCCGTCCTGGTAGACCGCCGGCTTCAGCACGGTGAAGAGCGTCGAGCCGTACCGTTCGAGCTTCGGGCGCTGGTGTCCCTCGGCGGCGTCCTCGACCGCGAGCTCGTGCAGGCCGAGGGCGACCGCGACGTCGCCGAGCTCCTCGGCGTCGGGGCGGTGCAGCACGATGCACGCGCTCGCGCCCTGCTCGCCGATCATCCGGAAGGTGTCGTCGAGGGACGGGCAGGCGATCGGGGCGATGCGGTCGACGTAGACGGTGTTGAGCTCGACGGTCACGAGGCCACCGTACGCAGTGGCGGACGACTCGTCCCCCGACCACCTGGGCGTGCGCTGCGACCGGATCCATCGGACGGGCCTACCGTGCAGGTCATCAGCATGCTGACGAACGGAGGGGACATGAAGAAGATCTGGAAGCGCATCGCGGTCGCCGTGGGCGCCGTCGTGGCAGTGGTCGGCGCGTTCGTCGGCTCGGGAGCGGCGGGCGGTACCCCCATCGCCGAGGCGTCGGGCGGCGCCCTGTCGGCCTCGTCGACCGCGATCGCCCCCGCCGGACCGGCGTTCTCGATCTGGAGCGTCGTCTACGTCGGCCTGATCGCCTACACCGTGCGGCAGTTCTTCCGCACCGCCGACGACGAGCGCCACGAGCGCCTGTTCGTGCCCGCGGTGCTGTCCCTGCTGCTCAACGCCGCGTGGATCCTGTCCGTGCAGTTCGGACTGCTGTGGGCGAGCGAGCCGATCATCGTCGCGCTGCTGGGCGTCCTGGTGTGGGCGTTCGCGGTCCTGCGGCGGACCCGGCCCTCGGGAGCCGTCGAGGCGATCGTGACCGACGGGACCTTCGGGCTCTACCTCGGCTGGGTGTGCGTGGCGACCGCGGCCAACACCGCCGCGGTGCTGACGGCCGCGGGCTTCCGGGGCTTCGGGCTCGGTCAGGACGTCTGGGGCGTGCTCGTCGCGGCGGTCGCCGGACTCGTCGGGGTACTGCTCGCGGTCTGGGGCGGCGGACGACTCGCTCCGACGGCCGCGCTGTCGTGGGGCCTGGCGTGGGTCGCGGTCGGACGGCTCGACGGCCCGCTCGTGTCCGTGCCGACAGCCGTGACGGCGGTCGTGGCGGTCGCCGCCGCGATCGTCGTCACCCTCGTGGTGCGGTCTCGCGTCGGCTGGTCCGCACGCTCCCGCGGCGCCCGCGGCGTAGCCCGCGCGGCGTAGCCCGCGCGGCCGCCCGCGCGGCGTAGCCGCCGCCGCGCCGACGCGCGGCGCCGAGTCTCGGTG
>CAJYIG010000170.1 GCA_913774725.1 uncultured Curtobacterium sp.
CGAAGGCCGCCGCCTCGAAGACCAGCGCCGCCCGGACGGCGGGCGCGAAGGCCGCCGCGGCGACGCCCGCCGCGAAGCGCCCCGCAGCGAAGAAGCCCGCCACGCCCCGCACCGCCGCAGCGGCTGCCCCGGATGGCTCCGCCGACACGATCGAGGAGCCGACCGGCTCCGCGCCGGCGCCGTCGACCGACGATCAGACCTCGTCGCCGGCGACGCCCACGACCCCGGCGACGCCGGAGTCGGTCTCGCCCGTCGTGCTGCCCGACGGCATCGTCGTTCCTCCCCGGCCTCCGCTCCCCGGTGCCCCGGACGGCTCCGCTGCCGCCGCTGTCGCCGCCGTCGCGCCGGTGCCGGCGGATGACGCGGAGGTGACGGATGCCGCGGACCCGGCGGAGCAGGACCCCCGCGTCGATGCGGCGTATGGACAGGACCTCGTGTCGGCGGACTCCACGGCCGCGGACCCGACGCCCGCGGATGTCGCGGTCGAGGAGCCGATCGTCGAGGAGCCTGGTGTCGGGGAAACCGCTGTCAGCGAGTCCGCTCTCGGTGAGTCCGCTCTCGAGGAGCCCCTCGCGGCTGACCCCGTCGCTGAACAGGCCGTCGCCGGCCAGGCCGTCGCCGAGGAGCCCGTCGCCGAGGAGCCCGCTCTCGCGAACGGCGCGGACACCGACGGCCCGGCGCTCGACGACGACGGCGTTCCTTCCGAGCGCGACGCGGACGCCGCGTCCGACGGCTCGGACGACCGGACGCTCGTGCTCGATGTTCCCGATGTGCCCGCCGGCCCGACTGGTGACGACGAGGATTCCACGCCTCCCGACGTGCGCGTCGAGGAGCTGACCGGCGACGGTTCGCCGGCGGCGGACCACGATGGTCGGGGAGAGGACCCCACGTCATCCGACGTGCGCGTCGATGAGCTGACCGACGACCGTGCACCGGCGCAGGATCACGACGGTCTGGTCGTCGCGGCGCCCGAGGAACCCGTTCTCGAGGACCCCACGCCTCCCGACGCGCGCATCGAAGAGCCGACCGGCGACGGTGCACCGGCGGCAGGCGATGACGACGCGGCGGATCTCCCGGTAGCGGGGGAGCCCGTGTCCGAGGAGCCAGCGTCCGAAGAGCCCGTGTCCGACGAGCACGCGTCCGACGAGCCCGCGTCGCTCGACGACCTCACCGACGAGGACGCGCCGGCCGCGCATCACGACGACACGGTCGATCCCTCCGCGCCGGAGGCGTCGACGATCGAGGCTGCGGCATCCGTCCCCGCCGCGTCCGACGACGAGACCGACGAGGTCACTCCCGCTGCGGAGGTCGCGGCGACCGTCGAGCAGCGCTCCGCGGACGACGACGCGGCGGCGGTCCCGGTGCTGAGCCTGCGGAACGTGTCGAAGTCGTTCGGCGAGCTGCGCGCCGTCGATGCGATCGATCTCACCGTTCCGGCGGGTTCGTTCTACGGCCTGGTCGGCCCCAACGGTGCCGGCAAGACCACCACCCTGTCGATCATCGCGGGCCTGCTCCGCGCCGACAGCGGATCCGTGACGATCAACGGCGTCGACGCCACGAAGCGCTCGCGCGAGGCGAAGAAGCTCATCGGCGTCCTGCCCGACCGCCTGCGCACCTTCGACCGCCTGACCGGTCGGCAGCTGCTGTCGTACTACGGCGCTCTGCGCGGCCTGCCCGCCCCGCTCGTCGAGAGCCGCACGGCAGACCTCGCCCGCGCCTTCGACCTCGTCGACGCGCTGGCCCGCCCCGTCTCCGACTACTCGGCCGGGATGACCAAGAAGGTCATGCTGGCGGGAGCCATGATCCACTCGCCGCGTCTGCTGGTACTCGACGAGCCGTTCGAGGCCGTGGACCCCGTCTCGAGCGGCGTCATCCTCGACATCCTCGGCTCGTACGTCGACCACGGCGGCACGGTGATCCTCTCCAGCCACGGCATGGAGCTCGTCGAGCGCGTCTGCTCGCGCGTCGCGGTGATCGTGTCGGGTCAGGTGCTCGCCGAGGGGACCGTCGACGAGGTGCGCGGAGAGGCGACGCTCGAACAGCGCTTCCTCGAGTTGGCCGGTGGCCTGGGCGACGTGGAGGGCCTGGAGTGGTTGCACACGTTCTCCGCCTGAGACTCGCGATGATGGTGGGCGCCCTCCGCGGCGACCCGCGCGAGGTCGTCCGCCGCGCCATCGGCGTCGTGCTGCTCATCGCCGGGACCATCGTGGCCGCCGTCAGCGCGGCCGGTCTCGCCGACACCGACAGCCTCACCACGGCCGTCGTCACCGTGCTCGCCGGTTCGGCCGTGACCCTCGGCTTCGCGGTGGGACCGCCGGTGACCGCGTCCGTCGATCCGCTCGACCCCCGACGCTTCGCGGTGGTCGGGCCCGAACCGCGCCCGCTCGCCGGTGCCCTGCTGTTGGCCGGGTTCCTGAGCGTGCCGGTGTTCGTCGTCCTGGTGCTCGGCATCGGTCTCGCCATCGCGTGGGGAGGCCACGGCGCTCCGGCTCTCGCGAGCATCGTGTCGGTCGTGCTCGGGCTGACCACGTGCGTCCTGCTCGCGCGCGTCAGCATGGCCCTCGGCGCGCTCGTGCAGCGCCCCCGGCAGTCGCGCGAACTCGTCGGCGTCTACCTCGTCGCCGTGCTGGTGGTCGTCGTGCCGGTGGGCGTCTTCCTCGGCTCGCTCGAGTGGCGCGGTGCCGTCCCCTCGCAGTTGGCATCCGCCGCCGAGATCCTCGCGTGGACGCCCATCGGCGCCGCGTGGGGCATCGCCGTGGCCCCGAGCGTCGGTGCCGCCGTCGGCAGCCTCGTCGTCGCGCTGGTCACGATCACCGTGCTCGTGCTGGCCTGGTTCGCGCTCGTGACCGCCCTGCTCACCACGACGCGCCGACCCGCGGCCGCGCGGGAGCGCGGCGGGCTCGGCTGGTTCGCCATCCTGCCGGGAACGCCCGGGGGAGCCGTCGCCGCCCGCAGCCTGTCGTACTGGCTGCGCGACCGTCGCTACATCGTCAACGTGATCGTCGTCCCGATCGCCGCCGTCGTCTCGACGGTCCCGCTGCTCGTCGCCGGCGTCCCGTTCGAGATCGCCGTGCTGCTGCCCGTGCCGATCATGGCCCTCTTCTTCGGCTGGCTCCCGCACAACGACCTCGCGTACGACTCCACCGCCCTGTGGATGCACATCGCCAGCGGCATGCGCGGAGCCCCCGACCGCATCGGGCGTCTCGTGCCCGTCCTGCTCATCGGCATCCCGGTGCTGGCGGTCAGCCTCCCTCTCGCGATCGTCGCCCACGGCCGGTGGGCGATCCTGCCCGCCATGATCGGCGTCTGCGCGGCGCTCTTCCTGGCCGGTCTCGGCCTGTCGAGCGTGTCGTCGGTCCTCGCCCCCTACGCGGTGTCGCGTCCGGGCGACAGTCCCTTCCAGCAGCCCCAGCGCACCGGTTCGGGCGGAGTCGTCGCCCAGGGCCTGGTCATGGCGGGGGCCATCGCCACGGCCCTGCCCTCGATCCTGCTGACCTGGGGGGCCATCGGCGGCGACACGATCGACGCGATGCTCGCGATGTGGGTGGGAATCGGCGCCGGAGCGGTGGTGCTGGTCATCGGCGTCACCGTCGGTTCGGTGCTGTTCGAGGGGCGCGCGACCCGGCTCATGGAATTCGCCGAGGCGACCTGAGCGCGAAGCCGACCGAGCCGTGCGGCGAGGTCGCGGCTACACTGGCTCACCATGAGCACGCCTCTCGACAGTCCGGACAGCGGGGGTCTCGCGACCCTCGATCGCGAGCTCGAAGAGCTCATCCGCGAAGAGAACATCGAGCCCGGCGACCATGAGCGTTTCTCGCACTACGTGAAGAAGGACAAGATCCTCGAGTCCGCCATCACCGGCAAGCCCGTGCGGGCCCTGTGCGGAAAGAAGTGGACCCCGGGTCGCGACCCCGAGAAGTTCCCGGTCTGCCCGCAGTGCAAAGAGATCTACGAGTCCCTCGTCAACTGACCGACCCGCCGGCCCCTCCGCGTCTCGACGCGCGAGGGGCCCTCGCTTTCCGCCGCGGGCGCCTCGCGGCGTCGACCCCTGCGGAGCGGGCGGACTGATCGCTCCGCGCCCCCGCGAGAGCGCGGGTCAGT
>CAJYIG010000171.1 GCA_913774725.1 uncultured Curtobacterium sp.
GATCGTACCCCGCTTCCATGTCCTGTCAATTGGACATTCTGTCGACGTGACGTTTGGACCGATCCAAGAAACGCCCGATGAGCGCGGGAGCGATCCAACAGCCGACCCGACCGCGAACGGCCGTCGCCGTGCCGCTCAGTCGGTGTCGGACGCGCCGTCACCGAGGACGTCGCCGAGCGAGGCCATCCCGGCCCCGTGATCGGTGTACCGACGCACGGTCCGGCGGGCTGCGGCGCTCGCTGCCCCACCCAGTGCCGGGTTCCGCCGCGCGGCGTCGGCGACGCGGCCCGCGTGCCCCGCGGTCGACAGCAGGACGTTCGCCAGCGCGCGGGCGGCACCGGGCTCCGGGACCCCGGTCACCGTCCAGGCGCTCCGCAGCTGCTCGTCCGGCGTGACCCCGCGACGGGTACCCATCCGGTGCCAGTCGGACAGCGCCCCCTCGGTGCGCTCGGCGGCCCGTTCGAGCTCGCCCGCACGCCGACGCTCGACCGCGCGGACGGCATCGGCCGAGGCGTCGTCCGTCCCGGGCTCGCGCCCCTCGACCGCGGCAGCACGCTGACGGGCAGCGGTGTCGTCACCGCCGGCCTCGGCGATGCGAGCGGCGTGGGCGGCCGCGGCGGCGGCGAGGATCTCGTGGCGGTCCATGCTCCGACGGTAGCCGCTCGCACCGACGGCGTGTGCCCCCGGACACATCCCCGTCCGCGCGGCACGTGGTGTCCCGGACCCCGCGGTAGCATCGGGAACCGAGGGGGAATCATGAACCGAACCGTCGCGACCGGCGCCACCGCTCTGGTCGTCGCCGTCGCGCTGTCCGGTTGCTCGCTGCTCGGCGGGTCCGACGGAGCGCTCCCGGCGCCCTCGGTCCCGCCGACGGCGAGCCGGATGCCGGCACCGACCGGCACCGCGACCGAGGACCCGGACGCCGCCCACATCGAGGCCTCGGCGACCCCGCGCGCTCCCACACCGGTCGCGACCGAGGCCGCCGTCCCCGACCCCGTCCTCACGCCGATCCCGGCCGGGACGGTCCTGACCGAGGGCGACGTCGCGTCGCCGAAGGGCAGCATCCACTTCCACTACCGTGTCGTGGCGGACGGCGACGACACCTTCACCGCGCAGTACACCGGCGTGACCTCGTCGCTCCCGGTGCCGATCGGTGTGGGGTTCTTCGAGCGGGAGCGACAGGTCGGTGACGGGTTGACCTACCCCGGCGTGGGCGACGCGGTGCTCGGCGGTCCGACCCCCGCGCCGGTGTCGAAGGACGTGCCGCTGGACGGATCGGGCGTCGACCCGTCCGGGCTCGTGACCCTGGTCGTGTCCTCGGCGGCCGACGCCGGGCAGACGGACCTGCCGATCGAGATCGCCGGTGGCAAGGTGCTCGCCGTCGCACCCGTGCGCTGGTCGGTGCCCCAGCGGCAGACGAACGTGCACCCGGTCGACGGGGGCGCTCGGTCGAACGCCGCCGGCCCGGTCACCGCGACGACGGCCTCCGGGGCGCCGCGGTCGTACACGGTCGCCCGCGACGACCTGATCGGTGACGTCGCCGCGCGCTTCGGCATCAGCGTCAAGGCGCTCGTCTGGCTCAACGCCGACGTGCAGGTGTTCGGCGGAGACCAGTACCTCTACGAGGGCACGACGCTCAACCTCGACCCGCTCGCGCGTTGACGCGCCGCGCTGGCCGAGTCTCGGCCTGAGCGACACGTGTCGGAGCCGCCCGACCGAGGAGTGTCGCGCACCGCGAGACTCGCCTCCGGGCGCAGCAGGCGGGGCGGGCGGGGCGACCACACGCCGGACGGGTGGCGCGGTGCCAGCGGGCACCGCGCCTCCCGTCCGCGAGGATCGTGCGTGGCTACTCGCCGCGCAGCTCCAGGTACCGGGCGATGAGCGCCTTGGTCGAGGAGTCCTGCGACGCGAGCGCGTCCTGGTCGCCGTCGACCGCCGGGGCGATCTGCAGCGCGAGCTGCTTGCCGAGCTCGACGCCCCACTGGTCGAACGAGTCGATGCCCCAGATGGTGCCCTCGGTGAACACGATGTGCTCGTAGAGGGCGATGAGCTGGCCGAGGACGCTCGGGGTGAGCTCCGGCGCGAGGATCGACGTCGACGGCTTGTTGCCCGTGAAGGTGCGGGCCGCGACGATGCCCTCGTCGGTGGTGCCCTCGGCGCGGACCTCGTCGGCGGTCTTGCCGAACGCGAGCGCCTTCGTCTGCGCGAAGAAGTTGGCGAGGAACAGCGCGTGGACGTCCTGGCCCGGCTGCACGGCCTTCCCGTCGCCGGACTCGTCCTTGAGCGGACGGGCCGGCTTCGCGACGGTGATGAAGTCCGCCGGGATCAGGCGGGTGCCCTGGTGGATGAGCTGGTAGAACGCGTGCTGACCGTTCGTGCCCGGCTCGCCCCAGAAGACCTCGCCGGTGTCCGTCGTGACGGGCGAGCCGTCCCAGCGGACGCGCTTGCCGTTCGACTCCATCGTGAGCTGCTGCAGGTAGGCGGCGAAGCGGTGCAGGTACTGCGTGTACGGCAGGACCGCGTGGCTCTGCGCACCGAGGAAGTTCGTGTACCAGACGTTGAGCAGACCCATGAGGACCGGGACGTTCTGCTCGAGCGGCGTGGTGCGGACGTGCTCGTCGACGGCGTGGAAGCCTGCGAGGAACTGCTGCCAGTTCTCCTTGCCGATCGCGATGACGACCGAGGTTCCGATCGCGGAGTCGACCGAGTAGCGGCCGCCCACCCAGTCCCAGAAGCCGAAGGCGTTCTCGGGGTCGATGCCGAACGCGGCGACCTTGTCGAGCGCGGTCGAGACGGCGACGAAGTGCTTGGCGACGGCGTTCGACTTCTCGTCGTCGGACGCATCGGTCAGGCCGAGGCGCTCCCAGAGCCACTGGCGGGCGAGGCGGGCGTTGGTCAGGGTCTCGAGCGTGCCGAACGTCTTCGACGCGACGATGAAGAGCGTGGTCTCCGGGTCGAGGTCCGCGGTCTTCTCGTAGATGTCGGCGGGGTCGATGTTCGAGACGAAGCGCGCCTCGAGCCCCTCCTGCACGTACGGCTTGAGGGCCTCGTAGACCATGACCGGGCCGAGGTCCGAGCCGCCGATGCCGATGTTCACGACCGTCTCGATGCGCTTGCCGGTGACACCGGTCCACGAGCCGTCCCGGACCTGCTCGGCGAAGGCGTAGACCTTGTCGAGCGTGGCGTGGACGTCGGCGTCGACGTCCTGCCCGTCGACCACGAGGGCGGGCTCGATGCCCTTCGGCCGACGGAGGGCGGTGTGCAGGACGGCGCGGTCCTCGGTCACGTTGATGTGCTCGCCGGCGAGCATCGCCTCGAAGCGCTCGGCGACGCCGGTGTCCTTCGCGACCTGGAGCAGGGCGCCGAGGATCTCGTCGTCGACGAGGCCCTTCGACAGGTCGACGGTCAGGTCGGCGGCCTGGAACGTGTAGCGCTCGGCACGACCGGGGTCGCTGTCGAACCAGCCGCGCAGGTCCGGGGTGAAGCCGTCGGCGATGCCGGCGAGCTTCTTCCAGCCGTCGGTCGATGTGGGGTCGACGGGAGCGGATTCGGTCACTTCGGTCCTCCTGGGTACCTTCAAGACGTACTGGACCGCGGGTCACCGCAGCGCTGCGTCGCGGACCACGTCCGAGCGTAGTGCCGTCGGGGTGTCTCCGCGCACAGCCCGACGGCGGTCGCCCACGGGCCGAGCGACGAACCACCCGGCTCCGCACCCGTCCGAGCGCCGCACGCTCGGCGGCTAGGGCAGGAGTGCTGCGAGGGCGTCGGTCACCGGGCCGTCGGTCGCCGCCCGCCAGCCCCGGCCCGCCCACAGGTGGAGTCGGTGCGGGTCCCCGACCGCGGCTGCCTCGCTCCGGATCGGCCGCGTCAGGTGGTGCAGGGCCGGGTACCCGAGCGGGGCGTCCGGGTGCGCACGGGTGAACGCGTTGGCGAGGCTCCGCGCCGGGCGTCCGGTGAAGGCGCGGGTCACGACCGTCCGGTCGAAGGCCCGGTCGGTGAGCGCGGCACGGTGGGTGGCGGAGGTGCCGGCCTCGTCGGTCCGCAGCACGGCGGTGCCGACGGCGACGGCGGCCGCACCGGCGTCCAGCTGGGCGCGCACCGCGTCGGCCGTCCCGAGTCCGCCCGCCGCGACCACGGGCAGCCGCACGGCGGCGGTGACCCGGCGGACCAGGTCCTGCAGCGGCACGGGCGCGGGTGTCGCTGCCGCGTCGAGGACCGCCGAGTGCCCGCCCGCCGCCTCCCCCTGCACGAGCAGCACGTCGACGCCGCGCTCGGCGGCCGCCCGTGCCTCGGTGACGCTCGTCACGGACTGCACCGTCAGGACGTCCCGGCGGCGGAACTCGTTGACCACCGACGCAGCCGGGATCCCGAAGGTGAACGACACGACCGGCACCGGGTCGTCGAGCAGCAGTCCGAGCTTGTCCGACCAGGCGTCGTCGTCCTCGTGCTTCGGGGGCAGCGGGCGCCCGGCGTCCGCCTCGAGCTCGGCGCGGTAGGCCTCGTACACACCGTCGTCGACCGGCACGGGTGCCGGCACGAACAGGTTCACGCCGAAGGACCCGGTGCCGCTCGACCGGACCGCGGCGACCTGTGCGGCGAGTGCGTCGGCGTCGAGGTACCCGCCGGCGAGCTGTGCGAGGTGTCCCGCGCGCCCCGCGGCCGACACGAGCGCGGGCGTGCTCGGCCCACCCGCCATCGGCGCGACGTGGACGGGCGCCGCGGCACCGAGGACACCCGGGAGGGATCGCATGCGCCCATCCTGCCCGCCCTGCCCCGCCCGGAGCCGGAGCGCCCCCGTCCGTCAGTCCGACGGCGTGAAGCGCCGCAGCCGCAGGCTGTTCGTCACCACGAACACGGACGAGAACGCCATCGCCGCACCCGCCAGGACGGGGTTCAGCAGTCCCGCCATCGCGAGCGGGATCGCCGCGACGTTGTACGCGAAGGCCCAGAAGAGGTTGCCGCGGATCGTCCGGAGCGTCGCCCGCGACAGCCGGACCGCGTCCGCGACCACGGTGAGGCGACCGCTGACGACCGTGACGTCGCTCGCCGCGATCGCCGCGTCGGTCCCCGCTCCCATGGCGATGCCGAGGTCCGCCGCCGCGAGTGCCGCAGCGTCGTTCACCCCGTCGCCGACCATCGCGACGGTCCGCCCCTCGGCCTGCAGCCGCCGGACGGTCTCGAGCTTGGACGCGGGGGTCGCCCTGGCGTGCACGTCGTCGATGCCGACCCGGTCCGCGACGGCGCGGGCGGCACCCTCGTTGTCACCGGTGAGCAGCACCGGACGCAGGCCGAGCCCGACGAAGCGGCGGACGGCCTCGGGCGCCTCGGGCTTCACGGTGTCGCCCACGACGACCGCGCCGAGCAGGGCACCACCCCGGGCGACGAGGACCGCGGTCCCGCCGTCCGCCTCGGCAGCACCGACCCGTGCGGCCAGGGCGTCGTCGACACGGACGGCCCAGGCCTCGGCGAGCCACCGGGCGGTACCGACGACGACCACCTCGCCGTCGACCACGCCCTGCACGCCCGCGCCCGGGGTCGCGGTGAACTGCTCGGCGACCGGGACGTCGAGACCGCGCTCCCGGGCGGCCCGGACGACCGCGCGGGCCACGGGGTGCTCGGAACCGTCCTCGACCGCGGCGGCCAGCGCGAGCAGTGTCGCGTCAGCGTCGGGCGCGGCACCGATCGGGAGGACCGCCGACAGGCGCATCTCCCCCGTCGTCACCGTGCCCGTCTTGTCGAGCACGATCGTGTCGACGGCGCGGGTCAGTTCGAGTGCCTGCGGGCCGCCGATCAGGATGCCGAGCTGCGAACCGCGGCCCGTCCCGACGAGCAGGGCCGTGGGCGTCGCGAGCCCGAGCGCGCACGGGCAGGCGATGATGAGCGTCGCGACGGCGGCGGTGAACGTGGCGGTCAGGGAACCGCCGGCGACGAGCCAGCCGACGAAGGCGACCACGGCGAGGCCGATGACGACCGGCACGAAGACCGCCGAGACCCGGTCGGCCAGCCGCTGGACGGCGGCCTTGCCGGTCTGCGCTTCCTCGACGAGACGCCCCATCCGGGCGAGCTCGGTGTCGGCACCGACGGCGGTGACCTCGACCACGAGCCGACCCCCGACGTCGATGGTGGCGCCGGTGACGCGGTCGCCCGGACGGACCTCGACGGGGACGGACTCGCCGGTGAGCATGCTGAGGTCGACGGCCGACGAGCCCTCGCGCACGACGCCGTCACTCGGGATCCGCTCGCCCGGGCGGACGACGACCACGTCGCCGACGACGAGCGAGGCGGCGGGCACGCGACTCTCGACCGGACCGGACGGCCCGTCGCGGAGGACCGACGCGTCCTTCGCGCCGAGCTCGAGCAGTGCGCGGAGCGCCGCGCCGGAGCGCTGCTTCGCCCGTGCCTCCATGTACCGCCCGGCGAGGATGAACACGGTCACGGCTGCGGCGACCTCGAGGTAGAGGTCGCTCGCCTCGGGGTCGGACGCGAACCACGAGAAGGTCATGTGCATGCCGGGGCGACCGGCGTCACCGAGGAAGAGCGCGTACAGGGACCACCCGAAGGCGGCGAGCACCCCGACACTGACCAGCGTGTCCATGGTCGCGGCGCCGTGCCGGGCGTTCACCCACGCCGCCCGGTGGAACGGGAGCGCGCCCCAGACGGCGACGGGCGCGGCCAGTGCCAGGGCCGCCCACTGCCAGTTCGGGAACTGCAGGACCGGCACCATCGAGAGCAGCACGACGGGCACGGCGAGGACCGTCGAGACGGCGAGCCGCTGCCGCAGGGGCGCGGTGGTGTCGTCCCGGGCGGCGTCGTCGTCCGCATCGACGTCGTTCCCGGCTGCCGGCTGGCGCACGTGCACGGTCGCGCCGTACCCGGCGGCCTCGACGGCCGCCACCAGGGCAGCCGTGTCGACCGTGCCGGGATCGGTGACCGTGACCTGCGCCTGCTCCGTGGCGTAGTTCACCGTCGCCGAGACCCCCGGCAGCTTGCCGAGCTTCCGCTCGACGCGGTTCGCGCACGAGGCGCAGGTCATCCCCGTGATGTCGAGCTCGACGACGCCGTCGCTCACCGGGTCACGACCTCGTACCCCGCCTCCGCGATCGCGGCGCGCAGGGCCTGGTCGTCGATCGGGCTGTCCGACGTGACGGTGACGGACGACGATCCGCCCGGCACCAGGTCGACGGCGACGTCCGTCACACCGGTGAGCTCGGAGACCTCCTCGGTCACGCTCGCCACGCAGTGCTCGCAGGTCATCCCGGTCACGGCGACGGTCTCGGTGGTCATGGTTCCTCCTCGGGAGTGGTGGTGGTGTGGGTCAGGAGCGGACGAGCCGGGCGATCGCGTCGCTCGCCTCGCGCACCTTCGCGTCGGCGGCGTCACCGCCCTCCGACACGGCCTCGGCGACGCAGTGACGCAGGTGGTCCTCGAGCAGCGACAGGGCAACCCGTTCGAGCGCCCGGTTCGCCGCGGAGATCTGGGTGAGCACGTCGATGCAGTACGTCTCGTCCTCGACCATGCGGGCGATCCCGCGCACCTGCCCCTCCGCGCGGCGCAGCCGCTTGAGCAGGTCGTCCTTGTCCTCGATGTACCCGACGTGTGCGTGCTGTGCGTTCGGCATCCCGACCTCCGTCCTGGGGAACAGGGTACCCCCCTGGGGTATTCCTGCGGTTACGAGTCACGGTGCATCGCAAAATCTCCTGAGAATTATTCACTGATTGCCAGGACGGCCCGCGCCCTCAGCGGGCGGACCGCGCGGCCGGACGGATCGCCGCGCTGGTGCGGATCGAGCCGGGACGCACCGGACGGGAGGCCCGTGGCGGCGCCGCCACGCGCCTCCCGTCCGATGCCGCTCACGACCGTCACGGGAGCGCGCATCCCGGACAGTGCTGGCATGATGCGCGGGTGAGCACCTCGTCGACGAACGGTTACCGCCGGCTGCGGTTCACCGAGAGTGACGGCACCGACTACGCGCGGATCTTCTCCGCCGAGTACAACGGCAAGGACCTCGGGACCGAGACCTACGTCACCGAGGGCACCCGCTACGAGTACACGATCGTCGGCGACGACGACGTCACCCTCCGCACGATGCGTGCCGAGGGCGGGCGTCGCGGCGGCGTGATCGGCCCGCGGAACGACCACGTGGTGTTCTGGCTCACGAAGGGCCGGCTCGAGATGCACTTCGCGGACCGCACCAGGGTGATCGAGCCGGGGAGCCCGTACATCGCCTCGGCGTCCGAGGCCTACCGCTTCGAGTCGGCCGACACCGTCTACAACGGCCTGCACGTGTCGGACCCGTTCCTCCGGTCGGTCGGCGAGGAGCTCGGCTACCGCCTGCCCGAGGGACCGCTGCTGTTCGACCAGCAGGACGAGGCGATCGCGCGACGCGAGCCGCTCCGTCGCCTGGTGCAGGACCTCGCACCCGCCCTGCTCGACGACCGCGTGGTGGGCTCGATGCGGACCGCGCTGAACCGGCGGCTCGCGGTGGTCGTGCTCGACACCTTCCCGATCCGCAACCGCGGCCAGGACGTCCCCGTGGCGAACCGCCTGCGCGACGCGATCCGGCACATCGAGGCGCACGCGCAGGACCGTCCGTCCGTCCCCGACATCGCCGCGGCGTGCGGGCTGAGCCAGCGCGGGCTGCAGGACGTCTTCGCGCGGACGCTCGGCACCACGCCGAACCGCTTCATGCGCGACCACCGGCTCGACTGTGTCCGTCGCGAGCTCCTCCGCGCGGTCGGCGACGAGGGCGTGACCCCCGTCGCGCGGCGGTGGGGCTTCACCAACCCCGGGCGCTTCGCCGCCGCCTACCGGGAGCGCTTCGGCGAGGACCCGGCCACGACCCTGCGGAGCTCGCGCGCCGCGCGGCCCGAGTCCGGCCGGACGTCCTGGCGGGTGCGGCGCGCCGTCGCGCACATCGTCGAGCACGCCGGCAGCGACCTGACCGTCGACGACATCGCCGACGCGGCGGGGGTGCGACCGCGCCGGCTGCAGCAGCTCTTCCAGCAGGAGTGCGGGCTGTCGCCGATGGCCTACGTGCGCTCCGTCCGGGACGCTGCGTCGCGCAACACCGGGGCCGGTATCGGCGGCTCCGACTGACCGATCCCCGTCGGGGTACACGGAGAACCGTCGTTCTGGCGCTTTCCCTGGAAGAGCGCTGAATCAGCGGACACCCGCGTGACGAAGGTCGGTCTCAGCCCGTCTCATCCGTGAACAGCAACCGCTGGGAACGAGTCCCGGCGGGCACTCGAAGGGAGCAACCAATGGCTGACACCACCAACCTCACCTCTGCCGCCACCAGCTCGACCAGCACCCACGCGTCCGGCGCGACCTCGGGCAAGACCACGATCGACGACACCGTCGTGTCGAAGGTCGCCGGCATCGCCGCCCGCGAGGTCAACGGCGTGCACTCGCTCGGCAACGGCGCCGCCCGTGCCATCGGCGCGATCCGCGACGCCATCGGCCAGCGCGACCACGGCCAGGGCGTCAAGGTCGAGGTCGGCGAGAAGCAGGTCGCCGCGGACATCACGATCGTCGCCGAGTACCCGGTCTCGCTGCAGCAGGTCGCCGACGGAGTCCGCCAGGCCGTGACGCGGTCGCTCCAGCAGATCGTCGGCATGGAGGTCACCGAGGTCAACGTGACCGTCCAGGACGTCCACATCGAGGGCGACGACGACGACAACGAGGACAAGAAGGAGTCGCGCGTTGAGTAACACACTCGTCGGCGCGCTGATCGGCGCCATCCTCGCCGTCGTGGCACTGCAGTTCGGGTTCTGGGGCTTCGTGCTGGTGATCGTGTTCGGTCTGATCGGTGCCCTCGTGGCCGCGATCTCCTCGGGCAAGATCGACCGCGGCGCCCTGACCGACGTGCTGACCGGACGCCGGAGCTCCCGGTGAGCGCCGGCCCGG
>CAJYIG010000172.1 GCA_913774725.1 uncultured Curtobacterium sp.
CCACGCCAACGCACCCTGGTCGGTCAGGCTCGCGACCTGGTCCACCACGGCGCGGAGCCGCCCGGCGTCATCGGACGCAGCACGCCAGTCGGCCGCGAACCCCGGCTCGAGGTCGGCGCTGCCCGTCGCCGCCAGCGCGGCGAGGAGCTCGGTGAGCACCCGGCGCTGGTCCTCGTACACGGGCTGCCGGTCACCGTGGGTCATCACGAACGCCGCGACGATGCCCTTGAGCACCGCGATCTCGCCGATGATCTCCGGCGGGGTCACGACCGAGGCCGCGAAGCGCACGAGCGACCCCGACGCGTAGGACTCCCGCGTCGCGGCGGTCGCTGTCCGGGCGAACCGGCCGATGAGCTGCGACGTGAGGTTCTTCAGCCGCGCCATGTCCCGGCGCGACCCGTCGTACGAGGTCATCCAGAGCGGCAGCGACCGGAGGCGGTCGAACGCCTCGAGCAGCTCGTCGCGGCTGAGGTCCGACCCGACCCACGCGTGCATGGCGGTGACGATGTCGTTCTCGCCGACCCGGTCACCGAGTGCGGCGACGTCGATGAACCCCGCGACGACGGCGTCCTCGAAGTCGTGCACCGAGTAGGCGATGTCGTCGGAGAGGTCCATGACCTGCGCCTCGATGCACCGCTGCCGACGGGGTGCGCCGGCGCGGAGCCACTCGAAGGCGTCGTGGTCGTCGTCGTAGAACCCGAACTTCGTGCGCCCGGAGGACGCCTCGGCGACGCCCTGCGCCGCGGGCCACGGGTACTTGCAGCTCGCATCGAGCGACGCACGCGTCAGGTTCAGTCCGTACGGCCGGTCGTCGTCGGGGCCCTCGCCGTAGACCTTCGGCTCGAGGCGCGTCAGCAGCCGCAGGGTCTGCGCGTTGCCCTCGAAGCCGCCGATGTCCGCTGCCCAGGCGTTCACGGCGGTCTCACCGTT
Organism: uncultured Curtobacterium sp.; assembly: GCA_913774725.1. Lineage (GTDB taxonomy): Bacteria > Actinomycetota > Actinomycetes > Actinomycetales > Microbacteriaceae > Curtobacterium > Curtobacterium subtropicum. Next base: position 931 of record CAJYIG010000172.1, read on the forward strand.
GTGGCCGAACGGCGGGTGCCCGATGTCGTGTGCCAGGCACGCCGTGTCGACGACGTCGGGATCGAGCCCGAGCGAGTCGGCGAGCTCGCGGCCGACCTGCGCGACCTCGAGCGAGTGCGTCAGGCGGTTCCGCGCGAAGTCGAGCCCCGTGGTCGGGCTGAGCACCTGGGTCTTCGCGGCGAGCCGCCGGAGCGCGCTCGAGTGCAGCAGTCGGGCACGGTCGCGGGCGAAGTCGGACCGACGGTTGCCGTGGGTCTCGGGCAGCCAGCGCTCGGCGTCGGCGGGCCCGTACGAGGCGGTGGCGCTCATCCGCCGCTGTGGTGCAGCTCGGCGGCGGCGAGGACCTTGCGGAACTCGGCGTCGACGTCGCGCGACTCGAGCCAGCGGTCCGGCAGCGCCGTGCGCTTCGGGTGTCCGGCGCGACCGCGGGGGCCCTCGACGTCGGCACCCGGGTACGGCGCGGACCAGTCGAGCTGCCCGAGCACGTCGTCGATCTCCTGCAGGCTCGACGCCATCGAGAGCGCCGACCGGACGTCGCCGCCGATCGGGTACCCCTTGAAGTACCAGGAGACGTGCTTGCGGGCATCGCGGCACCCGTGGTCCTCGGACCCGAAGAACTCGACGAGCAGTTCGGCGTGCCGGCGGAACGCGGTCGCGACGTCGCCGAGCGAGGGCATCGCACGGACGTCCTCGCCACGGAACGCCGCAGCCAGGTCGCCGAACAGCCACGGTCGTCCCAGGCACCCGCGGCCGACCACGACGCCGTCGCAGCCGGTCTCGTCGACCATGCGCAGGGCGTCGGCGGCGGACCAGATGTCGCCGTTGCCGAGCACGGGGATGTCGGTGATCGTCTCCTTCAGCGTGGCGATCGCCGACCAGTCCGCGTGGCCGGAGTAGTGCTCGTTCGCGGTGCGCGCGTGCAGCGAGATCGCGGCGACACCGGCGTCGCGGGCGATGCGCGCCGCGTCGAGGTAGGTCAGGTGGTCGGCGTCGATGCCCTTGCGCATCTTGACCGTCACCGGGACGTCACCCGCGGCCTTGACGGTCTTGGTCACCAGGTCCTGGAACAGGTCGAGCTTCCACGGCAGCGCCGCTCCCCCGCCCTTCCGCGTGACCTTCGGCACGGGGCACCCGAAGTTGAGGTCGATGTGGTCGGCGCGGTCCTCGCCCACCAGGATCGTTGCGGCCTCGGCCACGGTGTTCGGCTCGACGCCGTACAGCTGGATCGACCGCGGCGTCTCGGACTCGTGGTGCTGGATGAGCTGCATCGAGACCGGGGTGCGTTCGACGAGCGCGCGGGACGTGATCATCTCGCAGACGTAGAGACCGGCGCCGTACTCGCGGCAGAGCCGGCGGTAGGCCATGTTCGTGATGCCCGCCATCGGGGCGAGCACGACCGGCGCCTCGACCTCGATGGGGCCGATGCGCAGGGGCTTCGCCGTGCGGGGCGCCGTGCTGGGCGTGTCGGTGATCGTCATACGTGTTCCATCCTCCCACGTCGGTCCGGGCCGGTAGCGTTCTCCACATGTCCGACACCGCGATCGCCCGCTTCGACGCCGACGCCGCCGCCCGGGGCCTGACCGTGGACGTCGTCGAACGTGCCGCGGCCGACTCCCTCGAGGGCGCCGCGGCCCTGCTCGGCATCGAGCCCGGCGACATCGTGAAGACGCTCGTCGTGAAGCGCCACGACGGCGGCTTCCTGCTCGCCCTCGTGCCCGGCGGCCGGAGCATCGCGTGGAAGAAGCTCCGCACCGTCGTCGGCGTCAACAAGCTCTCGATGCCCGACGCGGCCACCGCGCTCGAGGCCTCGGGCTACGAGCGCGGCACGATCACGCCGATCGGAGCGACCGGCGACCTCCCGGTGTTCGCGGACGAGCGCATCCTCGGCCGCCGCATCGCGCTCGGTGCCGGTCGCCACGGAGCGAGCGCCTTCGTCGACGGGGACGCGCTCGTCGCCGCCTACGACGCGACCGTCGCCGACATCACCGACGAGGAACCCGTCCGCTAGCGGTCGGCTCAGTCCGGGACCTCGGTCCAGTCCCCCTCCGCGCCGGGCACGAGGCAGCTGGCCCCCTCGCAGACCGGCGCACCACCGGGCGTGACGAGCGTCAAGAGGGCGGGTCGCGCCTCCCGTCCGTCAGCCTGGAGGCTCGGCTGGACCGGTCCGGTCGTCGTCGCGCCCGTCACCGGGTCACCTCCGCGTCCGCGGCCGCGTCGTCCGCAGCACGCTGCTGCTGGGCCGCGAGCTCCTCGGGCGTCGTGTCGCGCAGCGCCACCACCTGGCGGAGGACCTGCTCGAAGGCTGCCGGGTCCTGCGCGCCGGAGACGCCGTACTTGCCGTCGATGACGAAGAACGGCACGCCGTTGATGCCGAACGCCTGCGCCTGCGCCTGGTCCGCACGGACGGCAGCGAGCTGGGCGTCGTCCCGCAGGGTGGCCAGAACCTCGTCGCGGTCGAGTCCGATCGACGCGCCGAGGTCGGCGAGCGACTCGTCCTGCCCGACGTGCTCGCCGCGCTCGAAGTAGGCGGTGAACAGCCGCTCCACCATCTCGAGCTGCTTGCCGTGCTGCTTCGCCAGGTGGATCACCTGGTGCGCCTTGACGGTGTTCGTGTGGCGCAACGCGTCGTAGTCGTAGTGCAGCCCGACGGACTTGGCGATGCCGGCGACCTGGTCGATCATCTGCTGCGCCCGGTCGACCGGGAGCCCCTTGTGCTGCGAGAGGAACTCGGCCTCGGAACCCTCGAAGTCGACGGGGGTGTCCGGGCTCAGCTCGAAGGAGTGGTACTCGACCTCGACCGGCTGAGCCTCGGGCGTCGACGAGAACGCGGCGACGCCGGCCTCGAACTTCCGCTTGCCGATGTAGCACCAGGGGCACGCGATGTCCGACCAGACATCGACCTTCACAGAGTCAGTCATGCTGATGCCAACGCGGCTCCGTCGCGCCCATTCCCGCCGCACAACCAAAGTCACCCTGAACCGTGCGTTTGCGCGGTTCAGGGTGACTTTGGTTGTGCGAAGCGCCCAGAACCGGGCGACCCGCGAGAACGACGAGCGCAGCTGCGCCGACGCCGACCGCTACGCGCCGAGCAACCGCGCCGCGAGGTAGCCCTGCAGCTGGTCGAGCGAGACCCGCTCCTGGCTCATCGTGTCGCGCTCGCGGATGGTCACCGCGTTGTCGTCGAGGGTCTCGAAGTCGACGGTCACGCAGAACGGGGTGCCGATCTCGTCCTGGCGGCGGTAGCGACGGCCGATGGCGCCGGAGTCGT
>CAJYIG010000173.1 GCA_913774725.1 uncultured Curtobacterium sp.
GTGATGAACGTGCCCTGGCGCATCATGTAGCACTGGCCCCCGGACTTGCCGGAGTCGACGAACAGGTTGTTGCCCGCGGCGCCGAAGTCGGTCGACGCCATGGCCTTGCCGCCGCCGTTGACCGCGCCGTCGGCGAAGATCATCGACTCGACCTTGCCCGCGGCCTTCTTGACCAGCGGCGAGTCGAACTTCACCTTGTGGGTGATCCAGTCGTCGTACTTCTCGAGGCCGCCGTAGCGGAGCACGTACTCCTCGAGCCAGTCCGTCATCGGCCACCCGTTCGACCCCTGCGACGCGATGCCGACGCACCACGGGTAGCCGGAGCCGTCCTGGATGATCTTGTCCTGCAGCGCCGTGAGCTCGGCGTCCGTCTTCGGGACCTCGTACCCCTTCGCCTTGAACGCGGCCGGGTCGTACCAGACCAGCGACTTCACGTTGATGTTGTAGGGCAGGCCGTAGGTCTTGCCGTTCACCTTCGCGATGTCGGCGAGACCGTTCGCCTCGTCCGCCGTGACGCTCTTGACGTCGATCAGGTCGTCGAGCGGCTGGATGCCCTGGCTGATGAGCGACTTCAGCACACCGGGCTGGGGGAAGATCGCGATGTCGGGGGCCTGACCGCCCTTCACCTGGGTGACGATCGACGTCTGGAAGCTGTCGCTGCCCGAGTACTTGACCGTGATGCCCTGGCTCTTGGCCCACGTGTCCAGGTCCTTCTGGAACGCCGTGGCCTGTGCACCGGTGAACCCACCGGAGATCGTGACGGTGCCGCCCGACGACGACCCGGATCCGCCGGCACTGCAGCCGGTCAGCGTCAAGCCGGTCCCGACCGCGAGCGCGGCGGCGACGGCGATGCCCTTACGAAGCCTCATTACTTCGACCTTTCACTCGCACAAACCCAAATCGTTTTGTGTCGAGGAAGAGCATCACACAGGGCGCAACCGCTCGCCACGGGCGGAGGTCACGAACGAGTAACGGTTGCCGATCCGATCGAGTCACGGACGACGAGCTCACCGCGGAGCCGTTCGACCCCGGCACGCGGTGCCTGCGGCGCGGGCAGCGCCCCGGTCTGCTCGAGCGCGCGACGGACGGCGGCGCGTCCCATCTGCTCGTGCGGCAGCGCCACGGTGGTCAGGCCCGGGCGCAGGGCTGCGGCGACGAGCTGCAGGTCGTCGATGCCGACGACCGACAGGTCCCGACCGATGCGCATCCCCCGCTCCTCGGCGACCTGGTACACGCCCATCGCCATCTGGTCGTTGAAGGCGAACACCGCGGTCGGCCGCTCGGCGTCGTGCCCGTCGGCCGTGCCCGGCGGCACCGGCCCGAACAGCTCCGTCGCCGCCCGGTGACCGGCCGCGGCATCCGCGACCTCGCCGCCCGCGCGGACGACCACGGGGGTGCCGCCGGCCGCGACCAGGGTCCGCTCGTACCCCTCGACGCGGCCCGTCACGGCGGGACCGGCACCCTCGACCGTCAGGTGCGCGATCCGGCGGTGACCGGCGTCGAGCAACGCCCGGACCGCCGTCGCGGCGATGTCCTGCTCGTCGGGCACCACGGACGGTACCGGGGCCGCCGGGTCGAAGGCGTCGAGCAGCACGGTCCGGGCCGGGTCGAGCGACCGCGGCAGGCGGATGACCCGGTTCGACGCCGAGGCGAACACCACCGCGTCGACCTGGCGCTGGATCAGGGCGTCGATGCGCGGGTCGTCGAACTCCCCCGCTGCGATGTCGACGATCATCAGGACGTGGTCGTGCGCGGCGGCCTCGGCCTGTGCACCGACGATGATCTTGCCGGCGTACGGGGTCGACGCGATCTCCTCGGACACGAAGCCCAGCACCGCTCGCCGATCGGTCCGCATGGCGCGGGCGATCGGGTTCGGGGCGTACCCGAGCCGCTCCACCGCCTCCTCGACGCGCAGGCGCGTCCGGGCGCTCACGGTGCCCTTGCCGCTCAGGGCGTGCGACACCGTCGTGATGGACACCCCTGCCTCGGCCGCCACGTCGCGGATGCTCGTCGATCGCGCCACGTGGTCTCCTGCCCTCTGCCGGTCCGGCTCGTCGGCCCGACGGGAACCACCCGCGGACCGCACGTGCTGAGCCTAGTCACGCACTCGGCGGACGCGGGGTCCTCGACGGGCTACCGCTGCGCGGGCGCTCCCACGGCGAGCGCCGATGCCAGGGTCGCGATCAGACCGAGGCGGGCGAAGTACGGCCGGGCGCCCACGGGGAGCAGCGCGATCAGGGCGAAGGCGTTCGCTGCCGTGTCCGCGAGCCGGTCCTGCTCGGACGCCGACAGCCGTACCCCGGCTGCGACGAGGGTCGCCCAGCCGACGATCTCCGCACTCGGCAGCTCCGGGTCGCAGACGCTGGCTCGGTCCACACCGTCGGGCAGCGGGGCGCCGCGGTGTGCCGACAGGACCGCCTCGAGCTCTTCTCGCATCGGTCCACCGTAGAGAGCGGCTCGTCGCCGGTCCCAGGGAACCGGGGGACGCCGCGGTCCGGTCGCCGGGTCGACTCTCGGGCCGCCCGGGTTGAGTGGGGGCGTGCAGCCACCTCCCGAACCGACGCAGACCCCGGCGGACGGCTCCCTGCTGTCCCTCGTCTACGCCAGCCGTGCGGTCGTCGGCTTCGGCCTCGACGACCTCGACGAGCTGCTGGTCCACGCCCGCAGCGCGAACGCCCGCGCCGGGGTGACCGGCCTGCTGCTGTTCCGCGACCACCGGTTCCTGCAGCTGCTCGAGGGGCCGTCGGCGGCGGTGCGCGAGAAGATGGCGTACATCGCCGAGGACCCTCGACACGACCAGGTCACCGTGCTGCTCGAGGAGCAGGTCTCCTCGCGGCAGTTCCCCGACTGGTCGATGGGCTACGCAGCCGAGGCGACCCTGCAGCGCGCCGCGGTGCCCGGGCACCGCACGACCTTCGACGACCTCGACTTCCTGCCGGACGACCACGGCGGGGCGCCCGACCTGGCGACGGTGCGTGAGCTGCTGCAGTGGTTCCGGCAGGACCGCGACGGCAGCGGCGCGGACACCGGCACGGCCCGCGCGCACTGACCTCCTCGTCCGCGTGACACGACGACGGACGGGAGGCACGGCACCGGCCCGCACCGCGCCTCCCGTCCGGCGCCGCCCGCGACCGCAGCGTGTCCCGTCGACCCGCGCCGTGCCTCCCGTCCGCCCCCGCGCGGGTCAGCAGCTCAGCGCTCACCGCTCACCGCTCACCGCTCACCGCTCACCG